>DASWTP010000055.1:0-11502 GCA_036402075.1 Chryseosolibacter sp.
CCGGGGGTTCCGACCACCATCAGCAATTTGCCATCTTTTTCAATAATGGTTGGCGTCATCGAACTGAGCATGCGCTTGCCTGGCTCAATCTTGTTGGCCTCTCCGCCAATTACACCATACATGTTCGGTTGACCCGGTTTAACGCTGAAGTCGTCCATCTCATCGTTGAGAATAAATCCTGATCCCGCCACTACCACACCCGATCCAAACCAATCATTGAGCGTGGTTGTTACCGATGCTGCGTTGCCGAACTTGTCGACCACTGAAAGATGTGTTGTCTGTGTTGACTCGTCCGCCAGGAACTTTCCTTCGCGCACCTCGCGGCTTGGGGTTGCTTTCGCTGGGTTAAAGTCTTTCATGCGCTCTTTGACATAAAGCGCGTGGACGAGATTGCCGGTGGGCACTTTATAATAATCCGGGTCACCCAGGTATGCAGCACGATCAGCATACACTCTTCGTTCAGCCTCGGTGAGAAGGTGAACGTAGCGCACGGAGTTGTGCCCGTATTCTTCCAGCGGGAATGACTCCACAGATTGCAGAAGCTGCAGCAACGCAACGCCCCCGCTGGATGGCGGACCCATAGAGATGATTTTGAAATCCTTATATTTTCCCACCATCGGTTCCCGCCACACAGGCTTATAGTTTTTCAGGTCTTCGTGTGTGATCAGGCCGGAGCCGCGCTGCATTTCTGCAACAATGTCATCGGCAGTTTTGCCTTCGTAAAAACCAGCAGCACCCATGTCGCGGATTCGCTCGAGTGTATGGCCCAGGTCCATCCAGCGGATTGAGTCGCCAGTATTCCACGAATCGCGAATCAAAAAATCGGGCGAAACGGTGCTGTATTTCCTGAGTGTATCCTGTATGAATGCCAGCGACCCTGCTTGTTCTTCAGTCAGCGGGAAGCCATTAAAGGCAAGATCGATTGCTGGCTGAACGAGCTGTTTCCAGGGAAGCGAGCCGTATTTGGAATGTGATTCAAACATACCAGCGACCGATCCTGGAACACCTGATGATTTGTGGCCCTTCTCGCTTAAACCTCGGATTACATTTCCAGCAGAGTCGAGAAACATCGTTGAGGATGAGGCGGCAGGAGCTTTCTCCCGGTAGTCGAGCGTGGAAAGATTTCCATTCTTATCGCGATAGACAAGGAATCCACCTCCGCCAATATTTCCAGCCCCCGGAAAGACAACCGCGAGCGCGAACTGCGTGGCAATGGCAGCATCAATTGCATTTCCTCCTTGTTTGAGAATATCGATCCCAACCTTAGACGCAAGAGGATGTGCAGATACAACCATCGCTGAATCAGCCACTTTTGCAACCCGGTTTTCATCATTTACGATGGGTTTACAATTCCACAAAACAGCAACAAGTAAAAGAAGAAAAATGCGTTTCATCATTCTTAACATTGGTTAAGTCATTGTAAAAGTATTAATTCAAGTTTGAAAATTAACACGGGTAATGAGCCTCAGGAAAGAAAAAGCAGCAAGATTGAAAGTTCAGGTGTTGGAGCATACGCTGAAACTCGTGGGAAAGAAGGCGTTTGACGACATTTATGTTGAAGACATTTGCGAGAAAGTCAAGATATCAAAGGTGACCTTCTTTAAATATTTTCCGCAAAAGGAGGATGTCTTATTGTATCACTTCCGCATCTGGTGCCTCAGTCGTTCGGTCGATTTGAAATTAAAACCGAAGGAGGGCATTCAGGGTGTTTACTTCCTGCTGGATAAATTGAGCGAAGAGTGTGAGACACATCCCGGCCTTATGCTTAGCTTGATTGGATACTTGTCGGATTCAAAACGCCCCCCGAAGCCATTCCCTGTAAAACCTGAAGAAAAGAAACTATTGTTCCCGGAAGTAGAGGATGTCAGCTCCGTGGAGATCCTTTCCCTGGATCAGATGCTCGAGAAGTTTACGCTCGAAGCCATCTTTAAAAAGGAGATCACAAAAACAACTTCGACTCGCGACATTACTAATCTCTTCAATACAGTGTTTCTTGGTTCGATCGTGACTGCGCACATGACGCAGCAAAGCCCGCTGAAATTATTCTTCCGCAGAAACCTTGACAACCTGATGAAAGGGCTGACCTAATCAGCTTCGCATCTTGACAAGCTTCGTGCGCTTGGCCTTTTTGTCGGTTTTGCGGTTAAACCATGAATGATGGTACTTTGGTTTGACGACCGTGGTTGTTCTTCCGCCAGATGATTTGCAGGACACCCAAAGCAGGCTCAAAACAATTAGGGCAAAGGTCGATTTTCTTATCACAAGGCTCAAAAATACATCTTTTTTGGAATCGCCCTCCGGGTGGCAATTTCTTACCAATTACGTAAATTTGGCGCTGTTAGTATGGTCACTTTAGAAAATCATCCGTATAAAGGATCGTAATTCTTAATCTCCCATGAAGGACTTTGTAAAGAACGTTGGTGCGTTTTTCCTGGTCAGCATCTCGATCGCTGCATTTGCTCAAAAAGATAAAGACTTCCAGGCTTATGAAGAAGGTCTTGCAAAATTCAAGGCTGGCGATTACAGTTCAGTAGTGTCTGGCTTTTCTGCTATCATTGAAAACCCTTCGCACAACAAAAAGCTTGATGAGGATCTGTATTTCTATCGGGGCCAGGCGAACTTTCATGTGGGTGAATACAAAGACGCATTGAACGATCTGGACCAGGCCCTCACGCTGAACCACTATAATAAAGCCGTGATTCACTGGGTGATGGCAAAGAGCTTTGAAAAACTTGACCGTAACAAAGAGGCGGAGAGTTATTACAAAGACGCGGTTTCCCTTGCGGGTGCTAATAAAAAGGTAAACGCACAGATTCTTGCCGATCGCGCCCAGTTTTTCGCAAAGCTAGGCAGAACACAGGAGGCGCAAGACGATGTGGCAAAAGCCAAGACACTTGATCCGGCAAATGCCGCGATCGCCTCATTGTCCGTTGGAGAAACTAAATCCACACCTGCGAACAGGACGGCCGGGGAAGACAAGAGTACGAAGGTGATTGTTCAGAACAATAAAAAGACGGAAGCGCCTTCGTCAAAGAATGATCAACCTGCTGGTGAAAAATCGGAAGCCGTTCAGAGTGTCGTCCCAGCCATCGCAGCCACCTATAAAGATGAGAAGCGATATGCGTTGGTCATTGGAAACAGCAACTACTCACGTGAGATCGGAATTCTGAAGAATCCGGTGAACGATGCCACTGATGTTGCCACTGAATTACGCAATTCAGACTTTGAAGTTCAGCTGCTGACCAACGCAACGTATGTTCAGATCCGTGAAGCGATGCGGAAGTTCCAGGAAAAGTTAACAAATGGCCCGCGCGATCAAACCGTTGGTCTTTTCTATTACGCAGGCCATGGTGTGCAATACCAGGATGAGAATTACCTTGTTCCTGTAGATGCAAATGTTCAGTTTGAGGATGATATTACGCGCATGTGTTTTCCGGTGCAGCGAATGGTGCTTGCCAACATGGAGCGCACGAACTCGCGGATGAACATCGTTATCCTGGATGCTTGCCGTAACAACCCGTTTCCTGCAACTTCGCGCTCAGTTGGATCAGGGTTGGCAGAGATGAAACGCGCCCGTGGATCGTTCATCGCATTTGCCACCGCCCCAGGCTCGGTCGCTTCCGATGGTAACGGCCGCAATGGCCTTTATACACAAGAACTGCTGAAAGCGCTGCGGAAACCCGGCCTCACCATCGAGCAGGTTTTCAAGGAAGTGCGGATGAATGTGCTGCGCCTTTCCGGAGATCGCCAGTATACATGGGATAGCTCCAATATAATAGGTGAATTCGTATTCAAGCCTCAGTAAGGGCCTAGTGTGGACACACAGTTGTCCCTCTTGGAATTAGCTTTAAAGCAAAAAAGCCCTCAATGCCTTGAGAGCTTTTTGCGGTCTGGACGGGACCTTTTTTCCTTATCTCCCTTAATCATGCCGAACAATCTTGAACTTTAAGAGACTGAAAATGAACTGATTCGCTCAATAATTGGGCTTTTAACGTTATGGCAAATCCAAGCAAATAAGCCAACTTGTTCAACTGATTGTTCAACTGCAATCATCTAATTGTTTGGATTAAATCACCCCGATTTTGAACATTCTTTTCGGACTTAGACAACAGGGTAAGCAGCCACCAATAATTATCGTCAAGGTGTTCGACCGAAGACTTGAAGGGCGAAAATTCATGAATTCGACAGGATTAAGGATACTCGAGACCGACTGGGATCGTAAACGAGGGCGTGCCAAATCAATTATTTCGAAAGCAGTAGAATATTCCGCACTGAATCAACGATTAGACGACATCGAGAAAACACTAATAGAATATAGGGCCGCAAAATTACTTTCACCATGCCTAAGCCGGGCGGAGCTCTCGAAAGTACTGCATCCGGACCCCCAAGAGGCTAATCCGGCCGGGATGATTCCGGATGCAGAACAAACAGTTAGCGAATTTTTCAACTTATGGGCTAATATTATTAAGGAAACTAAAACGAAAAAGGGCATTCCCATAACAGCTTCCACAAAAGCCACCAAACTTCAAACGTTAGAACTTGTCAAGGAATTTGTAACGGTGAAACAGATCCATGTTTCCCTGGAGACATTGGACATGACCTTCTATAAGCTGCTGGATCAATACATGCAGTCAAAAAAATTCAGCGAAAATACCTGTGGGAAGCATTTCAAAGAAATTAAATCGATGATGCGAGAGGCTGCTGATCGCGACTATAAAGTGAATTCAGCTTTTCAGAAAAAGAGCTTTCAGGTGATTCAAATTGACTGTGATACTATTTATCTCGATGAAAATGACTTAAAAAAGATCATCCAGGCAGACCTAAACGATGAACTTGCACGTCTACGAGATATTTTTATCTGCGCATGTTTTGTGGGGGCAAGGCATAGCGATTGGCATCAGATTCACCCGAGGAACATATTGTTTGTTAAAAACAAAACACTCCTGAAGATTCGGCAACTGAAGACAAGAGAGGTCATTCACATACCGGTACATCCAGTCGTCAGTTCGATTTTTAAGAAATACGGAAGTAACCTTCCAGAAGTCCCTAGCAACTCATTGTTCAATAAAGCCCTGAAAGAAATTAGTCAAATCGCAAATCTGGGTGAGGTCGAGATCGACGGTGAAATATTACCTAAATGGACCCAGGTCTCAACACATACGGCCAGAAGATCATTTGCTACGAATGCATACCTGTCGGGCTCCATGGAAGTGCATCAAATAATGAAGTGCACCGGGCACAAAACAGAAAAGTCCTTCTTAAGGTACATTAGGCTTAATGGTAAGGATTTCGCCATTCAGGCCGCCGATTCAAGCTTCTTTACGAATACGTCTTACTCGATGGTCATTGCCTAGTAAGGAGGCCAGTTTGAGACAATTCAGAATCTTTAAAACATGAAACCAGGGAGCGCTATTGATCACCTTATTCAAGTGAATGAGTTCGCCTGGTCGTTGTACAATTCGAACTCTGAGAACGAAGCTAAAAAAAACATGAGCCCGAAACATCTCAAAGTTCTAATTGCAAATCTGGAGAATAATAAAGTTCAGTATCTACTTATTGGAGGTTTTGCGATGGCCTTCCATGGGCATGTTCGTGCGACCGATGATATTGACTTGTGGATCAAAAACTCTCCGGAAAACATGGCAAACCTAAGGAAGGCGTTGATTGAGACGGGGATGCCCGAGGCCAGGGTGTTGCGGGATACTTCCCAGCCGGTGGGCGGATTTACTGTGTTTAACTTGCTTGAGACAGATTTTAAAGTTGACCTGTCTCATAACCTTAAAGCGTTCAAAGAAGGCGACTTTGATGCATGTTATGAGAGAGCGAAAGTTTCAGACTACCATGGTATGAAAATTCCGGTATTGTCAGCAGAAGACTTGTTTAAGGAAAAACAGTCAGTCGCGCGTGCAAAAGACGCGGGCGATATCTCGTTTCTGCAAAATCTTATTAATAAGATCACTCGAAATAAATCAAGTTGGGGTAATGATCCTGGAATAAGCATGTGACAAGACTCCCATACATGGGACTTGAATGAAGTTTGATGACTCGCTAGTTTTAGAGCGTGGGACTTCAACGAAGGACATTCAACACAGGAAAGTATTCAACAGAGCACTTTTATTTATGTCATTATCGCCCCAAGAGCTCGGGCCAGCACGATAGGTTATCTCGAAGTTTATTAAGATTCAAAGATGGCTATGAGCCGGATGTGCGGGCATGGCTTGATTGCAGTGTAGCTGAACTGTCGAAGCTTTTCATTAATTCAAATGCTACAGTTATCCATGCACTTGGCCACGATGAAATTAGTTCCAGTGAGACTGATACTCTTGGCAAATTGTGTGGCCGGCTGCGCGATGAAGTTGGGCTGTGGGATGGACGACTTGCATTAAGTAAGACGCACACCACTTCAAAACTGTCGCTGCTTGGAATGAAGGCCAGGTCTGCCGAGATAGGCGAATGCTATCGTGCCAATAAGGATCAGATCCATTCCAAACGGATCCTGGTCATTGACGACATTTTAACTACCGGTGCAACGATGACAGCGATCATCGATGCCATTCATAAAGTTGTACCCTCCGCATCGATAAAAATATTCACGTTGGCACTGTGTGAACATTTTTCAGATTTGAATGCGTCAATATCTCTGCAAGGAAATAATTTTAGCTGGACCAGCTACCAGGGTTGGCTGGCTGCGGAGGAGGAAGGGGAATACGAAGAGAGCTATGACAGCCTTTGCCGACGAATTTCGCGAGACCAGTTTTAGCTCCACGCCCGAAATGAAATACATGTTTTGGATGGACTAACGAGACAGATGTTGTAGAAGTATTAATGATTGGAGGATTCTATGTGATTGGAGAAATTTTTGACTTTCAGAGAGTATAAGTAAAGTATAAATCTGCAGGGAAAAAAATAAGTTGCTAAACCACAAACCTCGAAAGTATTTTTAAAACCTAGTAAAAGGCATCATCACCGCGTAGGTGAAAATATACGCGATGATTAAAGCTAAGACTATTTGCCAGATGATGGATTTCGATTGAGTATTTGTTTCATCGTAGAAGGCGAGACGAGTGCCGGCTAGATATCGCCGATTTTACGTTCTGGCTGATCAGTGCTGCGAGAACTTCGATTGACCAGAGGTAGCACAAGAAGTTTCGGAGTAAGCACTGCAGGGGCGAAGCATGTAATGCTGTTTTGTTGCTGACAAATTCGTTTTGTCGCGCTTCGGCCTTGGATTGAATCGTTACAGAGGTAGACCGCAAAGCCGATGTAGGAGACGTATACAACGAATTTTACGGGTTCGATGCTCGCTTCTGGATTCTGAAACACTTCGTGAATAGGGCGGCTCATGCAAACTCCTAATCCCAATGCCCAATGACTAATTCCTAATGACTAATGCCTAATGCCCAATGCCTAATGCCTAATGTCTAATGACCAATGACTCCTCACCCCTGACCGACCAGTCAACTAAAATAAAAAGTATTTACTAAACACATTTTCCCTCCCCGAGTTTCGAATGTTGTTCCGTAACAAACGGTACTGAACTCATGCAGCATTTGAATGTATCCCTGCCCGAAAAAAGTGACTTCCAGGCTTGGCTCCAGGATCTCAAACAGGAAATCATTAGCGAGATCAAAAACGAAGTCCTCGCCAAACAAAAACCCAACGTCGTCTACAAGACACGCTCTGAGATTGCAAAAGAATTCCGCATCTCCCTCGTCACCCTCCACGAGCGCACAAAGGAAGGCTGCCCATCCATCAAGATTGGAAAGCGCAGGCTGTACAATCCCGTGGAAGTTGAAAAGTATTTTATCGAAAACGGATATAAATAAAAAAAACCACAGTTGGCGCTGTGGTTCTTATGTTCAACCAAAATCTGACACGAATCTGGTATCGGGTATTATCAGGTTCAAAGTTAGTGAATGCTCTTATCAAAACAACTATGAACCTATGAGCTTCGGAAAAAATTATCAGAATATTTTTCTGGCACAACATCTTGCTCTCATTTCTTGGGTAGGATTTTCTCCTTAAACAATCATCAAGATAATGGACCGTGAAGAGCGATCGCGCAATCCGCTCCTCAGGGAAATCCAGTCATATCATAACGATGTGACCTGGAACGCTATTGACCACACTTTTTTTCTTTTGTCGACTTAAACGGTTTTCCGTTTGGGGCGAACAACTTTCTAAAAGACGTTTTCTGTCGTTCTCAGTAGGAAGTTTTCTGATTCTGAACGAAGAGAAAACGTTTACTAAAAGTTTTCAAGTAAACGTTAGGACATGACAGCAGAACCTAAAAAATACAGCGAGCCCGTCTGGGACCGCACCCACAGCACATACATGAGGATCATCTACCTGGAGAACGGCTACACGCTCACAGGTTACAGCAAAAAAGTCGGCCGCAACGAACGTCGCGACAAAACTGATCTCCTCACGAACTGGATACTGCGCGACCTGAAGGCCGGCTACCTCGATAAGCACACACGCAACCCCAGGATCACCCCGCTCGACCACATCGAGTACTACATCAAGCGAGACGAAAACTACGAACCCATCTTCAACCTGTACTACAGTTTTCCCGAGTGGACCAACACGCGATGGATGGAAAACAAAAAGTTATTCTCCTTCATCAACCGGTTTTACGGCATGCTTCGCAACCAGGCTTCCGTCACGGAGATTACGAACGCGCTCGAAGTCCGCACACGAGCCTCGCGCCTCGACCCGCTCGACATCACCAGCCCGCGCTTTGCTTCAATCGTTGACCTCAACGCTTACGTCCACTTACTGAAAAACCGGTCGGACATCCCGCCCGACGCCCTCGAAGATTTCTATCACAAGTACAAAGCAAAATACTTCCTCAAATGAATTGCAGAGACGCCAACGCTATACCGATCGACCAGTTCCTCGCATCGCGCGGCATCGACCCGGTGAAGGTCCGCCCTCGTGCTAAATGGTACCTCTCGCCGCTGCGAGTGGAGAAGACGGCCTCTTTTAAAGTTGACACACAGCAGAACAAGTGGTACGACTTTGGGATCGGGGTGGGCGGGGACCTCGTGACACTGGGCACACGGCTGACAAATGCATCGGTGCGCGATTTCCTTCAGCAACTGGAGCAGGGAAAGTTTACGATCGCCAGCCCTGGACCTGCCGAACCAGTCGAAGTTATTTCCGAGTGGTCGATAGCCAAAGTGAAACCAATCAGCCATCCCGCGCTGCTGGCCTACCTGAAGCAAAGGTCCATCCCCCTGGCCCTCGCCAACACCTTCTGCGCTGAAGTCCATTACACCAATGGAGAAAAAGTGTACTTCGCCATTGGTATGAAGAACGACTCCGATGGCTATGAAGTCCGCAACAATTTCTTTAAAGGCTCTATCGGCAAGAAGGATATTACAACGCTCCATAAGGATCCCACCCGGGTTGTGATGTTTGAAGGCTTCATTGACTTCCTGTCCGCACAGGTATTATACGAGTCTCTTAGGAAGTGTTCAGCCATTGTCCTCAATTCCGTCACGCAGCTGCCGAAAGCACTCGACCGCCTCCAGGTCATCGCTCCCCGCAGGGTTGAATCCTACTTCGACAACGATGAGGCTGGACGAAAATGCTCGCAAGACCTCCGTGAAAAGATCCCCGACGCGATCGACCGCAGCGACCTGGTCGTACCGCACAAAGACTTAAATGAATTGCTCCGGTATAAGAAGAGCCTCAGCATCCAAATGTAAAACCCAACCAACCCGCACATGCCACAAATAATTTCTATCCTCAACCACAAGGGAGGCACAGGCAAGACAACCACAACGGTCAACCTGGGCGCAGCCCTCAACCGACTTGGATTTTCCACGCTCGTCATCGACATGGATCCGCAAGCCAATCTTTCACAGTCACTCGGAGTGGAAGACGCCTCAACCACGATCACCGAGCTCTTCAGCGCGCAGATCGACCGCCTCCCCATCGTAAACGTCAAAGAGCAGTTTGACCTCGTTCCCGCCTCGCTCCAGCTGTCGGCCATTGAGCCCGCACTCTATTCTAATATCAAGAGTTACCTTATGCTCAAGAAACATCTGGACGTTACCCGGGACAACTACGACTTTATACTCATCGACTGCCCGCCCTCGCTCGGCATCCTCACTCAAAACGCGCTCATCGCCTCGAACAACGTTCTCATCACGGTGCAGTCCCAGTACCTCGCGCTCAAAGGCCTCGAAACCGTCTATGGATTGATCGCATCCATCCGGGAAAATCTTAACCCATCAATCGATGTCCTCGGGATCCTGATCACACAAGTCAACCACACCCGCCTCAGCCGCGAGATCAGTGAAAACCTCCGCGCTACTTTTAAAGACAAGGTCTTCAACACCTACATCCGCCAAAGCGTCAGCCTCGCCGAAGCCAGCCTCCATCGCATGGACGTCTTCGGATACAGCCCTGACAGCTTTGGAGCACTGGACTATTTACAACTGGCTAACGAGATCATCGAATGAACAAGAAGAACGAGTTTTCATCCCTGCTTGCGAACCTCAACATGGCTAAGGTTCAGGAAGCACACGACATCCAGGCGAAGATTGTCATACGTGAAGAATTTAAAAGTCTCATCCCGCCGCTCACTGCCGAAGAGCTCCAGCAGCTCGAGGCCAACATCCTGGCGGAAGGAGTAAGGGACCCGGTCGTTCTCTGGGAGGACGGCAGCGAGCTGGTTATCATCGACGGCCACAACCGCTACTCCATCTGCACGAAGCATGCGCTACCCTTCCAGCACAAGATCCTTCCCTTCGCCTCAGCGGAAGAGGTAAAGAAGTGGATGGTGACCAACCAGCTCGGCCGAAGAAATTTGTCGCCTGAGCAGCAGAGTTATCTTCGAGGACTTCGTTACCTCCAGGAGAAATCACAGGGCCAGCGCACCGACTTAACTTCTGGTCAAAATGTCAAGAAGTCAGAAGGAGAGACTACCGCTGCACGACTCGGCGCTGAATTCAATGTAAGCGAACGCACCATCATCCGCGATGCAGAGTTTGCCAAAGGGATCGACAAGTTGGAAGAAGAAAAACCTGGCCTTCGCCGGGAGATCCTCTCGGGAAAATCCGACCTGCGAAAGAGCGACATCCAGGAAGTAGGCAAGAGTAAAATCCCTGCCGCACAAATGCTCCACGTGGAATCACAAGAGAAGACGAAGACCCGAACGCTCAATCCATTCACCCCCGAGCGAGTCGCCGAAATCGCTTTTTCTTTTTTCACCAGCAACACCGGCCCCATCGACGAAGTCGCCTCCCAACTCTCACTCACCAAACCCTACAAACCCCTCGACTTCCTCATCAAATGGTCCCAACAAAAACACGAACAACCCTGAACTCAATTAACCAAACAATACAGCACCAGATCTTACAGTCTACTCAACCCACTCCATGAACCAAAATGTCCTCCCTCTTCCGAACAAAAAATTCCCCCATCATACTACTCCCAAATCCCTTTCCCCCAATGACTAATGCCTAATGCCTAATGCCTAATTCCTAATGC
>DASWTP010000056.1:0-9775 GCA_036402075.1 Chryseosolibacter sp.
CTCGCATTCCTGAATTACTTCTTTAATAAAGGCACTACCAACACCCTTACCTTGAAGCTGGGGATTCACTCCGATAAACCATAGATACGCTATTGGCTCTTTGGGATGGTTAGATTTGATCATTGCTTCTCGTTTCAGCACAGCACTAACCCTGTCTATTCCGATGACCGACAATGCCAGTTTCAAATCCCAAAGCAGAGTGCGAAATGATGAGCGTTTCTTATCCGGGAAGAGAATGAGTGCACATGCTTGCTGATCATCAGAAATCCATACTTCACCGAATTCACTACACACGTTGAAGGAATAATCCATGAGTTTGGATATCCTGTCAACTCGATTCTGATCTTGCTTAACTACATAATTGACGCTTTTGTTGTCGTCAAAAGATCTGGTGAGAATATCCAGAATAACGGACTTATCCGAAGAAGTTGCTTTCCTCATACGCAGGAATCCCCTAAGCTAACTATTCCCGGTTATTGATCTTTCTTAACCTTGTACTTGAATTCCAGGAGCTTTGATGGCTCCTCGCCTAACCCTTCAGCCAATATCCTAATGGTATTGAGTGTCGGACTCCGTTCGCCTCTTTCAAATCTTCCGATCTGACTTAATGGGAAACCGCATTTATATGACAACTCCTCCTGCGAGAGGCTTTTTGCCAATCTCAGTTTCTTCAGATGCTTGCCAAACGCTTTGACATAACCTAAATCTCGGTTTTGACCCATTTCAGAGCGAATCTGCTCAAATGAGGCTTTTAATGTTAGAGCCAATTGGCTCTATTTTAGATGGTTTTGCATCAGATGTGGTTGATATTTAATAACTTAGGGTTGAAATGCACCTCTGACAGTCGCTGTCAGTTAATTTCCAGTTATTTCAGGCAAACAAAGGGCTTATGGGACGGTACGACCGGCTGATAAAATTAGCTTTTGATCGCATATCGAATCGAACTGTCGATGCAGACGAACTTTTTGATACTAAGAAAAACGCCTTCGAAATCCGTAAACAATTTCATCGGGATGAATTCGACTTCTATTGTAAGGAGTGCGAACAGCCACTAGGCATTTCGACCAGCAAATACGATCGACTTCATTTCAAACATGAAAAGGGTGCTGACTATTGCATATTAAAAGATGAAGATCTTTCTCCTGAAGAGCGCGAGAACTTTACCCTTAATTTAAAGTTCAAGGAGAGTGATCGACACAAGCACTTGAAGAACCGGATTGCAGATTTGCTACGAATGAATACGGGCATTGACCCTTCCGCAATTAGCGTTGATGACAAGTTCATAATAAGGGGTTCAGAAAAAAGGCGTCCTGATGTTTATTGCGTTTTTGAAGACAAGCAGATTGTTTTTGAAATACAACTATCAAATCTTTCCCTCAGGTACATTTTGAGTAGATACGATTTCTACAAGAGACATGGAATCTATCTGATCTGGATTCTTGATGATTTTGATGTGCATGGCCAAGGGCAGATGGAGCGGGATATCAAATATCTGAACCAGTATCAAAACTTCTTTAAATTGGATGAATCACAATCTTCATTCAAGCTTCTATGTGATTATAAGTACGCGCTTCTGAATCAAGATAATATCGTCCTAACTCCTTGGGCAAAAAAATCGATTGCGTTGACAGAACTTAAGTTTGATAAAGTTTCATATCAGACATATTACTATGACTTCGACAAAAATAAGTCGGCAAGAGAGCAAGAACGTTCCGAGAGAATTGCCATACTTCGTGAAGAAGAAAGGAAACGACTTGAAGAAAAGATACTTCTTAAAGCAAAAGATAAGTCACGCGAAATTATTGAACAGATCCGAATGCTGCATAACCGTAAGTCGCAAACTTACGCAGGGCCGATCGAGTTGATAGCAGACCTCCAAGATTCGGAAGTGTCCGTATTTAATAATGAACTTAAGTTGTCTGAAACTGTACCTGGAAAAGCTCCCGCTTTGCATAAATGGCTGGAAGCCTACTCAACTGAAGAATTTAGCTTCTTACATTTTGTTCTCACAACAGAGAGAATCTGGTTGAATGTAAATGACGCAAACCCATCCGGTGATAGCACTCTAATGAAAATTTACAATCATCCCAAGGTACCCAAATCAATATTGTCAAAGTTAATCTTTAGACGTGGGTATGTCTTTACAAAAGGAGATGAGGACTTCCTTAGAAACATTGGTGACCCGGACTTGGAGGGCCAGATGATAATTTATCGTATGTGCTCGGATTTATCTAACAAGAAACTTGTTGATCGCGTTTTTGATTTCCAAAAAGAAATATTGATCGTTGAATCGGCAAAACAAAATAGATTAGTTGGTTACAACTTCAAAGGCAATGGCGCGTGGATTGCATTCGCTAACAATGCCATCGAATATCACAGTGAGTATTGGGAGTACTTTGAACTTGCCTTCAAATACTATGGACTTTGGGAGCAGTTAATCAAGAATGATAAGAAGGGCTCTTTTCAGAAAAAACTCGCAAACTTCTATCAAAACATACCACCTCAAAAATTTGATTTTGATAGAATATTTAGGACCGTCTTTACTGAGTTTGAATCAGCACCACTTGCCTTTGTTTAAACTACTCTATAGAAATGGCAGATTTTAATTCGGTCAAGGAAAACCTTATTGGCTTCACACTATCATCTGTTGTGAAGTCGTCTCACGATCTATTAGTGGCGGTTGAAAATGCCAAGGACAAAACGTATCCGTTCTGGCACGTCCTAGTCCTTCTCAAATGGGCATATGCTAATTGTAATGATTCTGCCGGTTTAAAAGAAGCAACAATAGCAGACATTGAAAACACTGTCACGGTTATCAATAACTTTCATGACGGAATTAAACTGGTTGACTTCAAAAAAGGAATAAAAAGTGAACTAAAGAAAATCGCATTCCAGCAATTTTGGTTTCAAGACCATATTGACGAAAAAGTACTTTTTCGGGCTATTGTCTTTTTCAATCACGTGAAAACAAAACTAGATATCGACAAAGAATTTAAATCAGCATCAGGACTTAGCATTAGGGAGTTTTTGAATTGTACTTATTTGCTTTACATTTATTTTCATCGAGACAAAATCGATAAAGATGTTCAATTTGACGGGATTCTGTATCCCGAGGATCTTAATGCCATATTCGCGATTGCAGGCGAGGAAACTTTTATGAACTTCCTAAAGCTCATAGTCTTTTTTCCAATGACCGACCCAACTTCTTTGCAAAGAATGAACTTTGAGGGGTATCAGTTATATGAGACCACGTTGTGGAATCGATATCCATTGTTGATGGTCAGAGGCCAAGTCATTCTGATCCACAGGTCTCCTCTAAAGTCAATGATTCGAAATTTTCTTTATGATTACTTGAAAAAGAATTCTGTTCGGTTCCGAACGGAAGTGGGTGAACGAATGGAGAAATATGTTGAATTCGGAATCATTGAAACAAACACCCGATATTTGAACGAAAAGCAGCTCGAAGCCAAGTTTACGTTACAAATGGTTTGTGATT
Organism: Chryseosolibacter sp.; assembly: GCA_036402075.1. Lineage (GTDB taxonomy): Bacteria > Bacteroidota > Bacteroidia > Cytophagales > Cyclobacteriaceae > Chryseosolibacter. The sequence goes on from DASWTP010000056.1 coordinate 3,497, forward strand.
TCTTAATTGAAGACGATGTCCTAATAGAGTGTAAGGCAATTGAACTCTCCCCTACTGCCGGCATCCGGAGAACGAAAGAAGTTCTTCAAAACGAGTTCGACACGAATGCAACCAAAGCATATAAGCAGCTACTATCGGTAGCACATAACCTGAAAACCAGAATAGAGTTTGGAATAGTAATTACCTACAAGGAGACTTTGCTTGGTTATGGCGAAGATTCCTTTCAAGAATTCATGCGAGAACCTATAAAAGCCTTCACAGAATTACACAAAATAGATTTATCGGTTCTATCTCCTGACAGGCTCGTATTTATTACTCTTGAAGATTGGGATCGCTTGATCTCGCTGAAGAAGCATACAGGTCAAAGGGTATCTGAAATCCTCACAAAGGGATTCCAATATTTCCGCGATGGAAAAGTAATGCTATTTGAACAAATACTGGATAAGCTTTGTGAGGGGATTCAACTTCCTTCTCTTACATATCTTGAGCGAGCTAGACCAACATTTGCCTAATGTAATTTGAATGGTTCTAGTGAAGCTTTAACTATTCAGTTGATGGAAGTTATCTCATAGCCGCAGACACTTTCCAAAATTTTATCGCATGGTCCATCCATCCTTCAGCGTCAGTGCCAGCGCCAGTCCCGAAGCCATGACCTGCATTTTCATACCTGCGATACTCAACCTTCACTCCCGCCTTCTTTAAGTTGCTTACCCGTTTTTCAACAACGGATACGTTGGCAATCGGATCGTCAGCGCTCACAGTGACAAAGGTTGGCGGAAACTCTGATGAGTATGTTGAATGGCCAGTATAAGCAATTACTGCGGTTATGGGCTTCGGAAGGTTTTTTCCACCGTAATGACTTACACCATTTAATGCAATGTCGCCAACCATTCTCGCGCCTGCCGAGCCTCCCCAAAGCGAATAGTTCTTTTTATCAACTTCAAGTTCAGCGCTGTGGTCAAAAATATAAGTTATGGCCGCTGCTAAATCCTGAGAAGCAAGCTCGTTGCTGTCAACTCTATACCTTATCACGAAAACATTAAATCCCTTTACAGCTAGATGCTGAGCTAAGGGAAATCCTTCATGCAGTGATCCTACGTACGAAAACCCTCCGCCTGGACATACCACAGCAAATGGGGCTCCTTTTTTTCCTTTGAAAAAAAAGAGACCAGTGTGTGCTTTCGCAGGATCAGTTTTTTGCGCGGGTTCATCGTAATATTTGTAAAAAATTCTGTTGCCCTCAGTGACTTGATCGATCATGTAGTTCAATGCACCAACAACGACTTCAGGCCTTACATTACTGTGATACGGCATTAATGATGCTACATCTTTTAGCTTTGACGTCATGTAGCGGGAATTGTCTTCCCACGGCAATAAATGATTTCCAAAATCATGGAAGGCAGGATGGGCAATTACCTCACGAATGGAATTTTCAGTTGTTAAGTGTGATGGTGTTTTATGCATTTGTTCCAACGATTTTTCATTGCCATGAATGTTCGTGCATAAACTAAAAATGACTAGCCACAGAAACATAAACTCGTTTAATTATTTGAAAAGCAATCTTCTTAAATCAATGCACAGAAAAGAAATGCACCGTGATTGACCAATCCCGGTGCAGTATCATACGAATCAGTTAATATTATTTGACACTTTTGATTTCGCGAATCATGCCGTCTCCTTTACTTATAATGTAAATCTCTCCCGCGCTGTCTTCAGCCAGTCGGATGTCTAGGCGGCCTGCACCTGCAACAGCACTACGTCCAGGCAAGCCTTCGGATCTGCCACCACGTCTACGATATGTCTCTTCGACAATTGGACGAAGTTGGGTGAGTAATTCATAGTGCTTAGCCAATGTAGTTGCGTTGCCATCATCGGCTGCAAGGACCTCTCTCATGTTAGCATACCATAGGTGCCCCGTAGTGATATCACCAAACACAAAGGTTCCTTGCAAAGCTTTATGGCGTTTTCCCTTATAAAAGAAACCATTTGCAATTGCGTCTCCTCCATTCGCTGCATGCGGATAAGCTAGTACTGGATAGGTCGGTTTGACGGTACCCATTTTTACAGAATCGGAAATTAGAATTGGAATCAAATCTTCCTGTGGAAGAGCACCCATCGTATTGCCCTCACCCATGCTCTGGACACCCTCTCGCAATGGGTATCCATAGTTTGCTGCTTTTTTAACAATGATTACCGTTTCCCAACTCACAAGACCAATGTCAAACGCGAGCAAGGTGGGCTCCCTCGGCTTTGCCGGATCAATATACCAGGTGAGTCGATGTGGATTTCTGATGCCATATGCCCAGATTTCCTTGCGTGCTCCATCAACAGATACAAATGGATTGTCGTTAGGTATCCGATATTGACCATTCTCACTTACGGTGCTTGTAGATGCGTGCTCATTTATTGTTGGAATGATTCTCAGAATCTTTCCTTGGTATGTGTCCAGTCGTTGCGCAAACATTCGATTTGGTCCGGGGCGCTCTCCCGTGCTGGCATCTCCAACCCCAAGATACATAACCCGCCAGTCTGCGTCCCCAGGGCGAGCAGTAGGGTTAAACGTCATCTCATTCAGAGGGTGAAAAAGCACAGGCACCTGTAAGCGAAACACCTCACGCGCTGTACCTTCAAATGTTGTATTTGCTATATCTCGATCTATCCATTCAACGATAACTACCTCACGCGCAAAGCGGGCATCAGCGTCAGGCGACTTTGCTAATGCAGATGTTGTCTTATATGCCGACAAATCTAATCCTGCGACACCGCCTGCAATTGGTTTCAAGCTATCAATTGGCGCGTTCGCTTTCTCCATATGCAGGGTGTAAAAAATTCCGTTTTTAACGTACTCCGGATCAAACACAAAGTTCATCAACCCAGCCGCGTAGCCCCTTGCTGCCATAAATTGAGGAAACAAGGTGGCAAAGTTCAAGTAAGTTGTAAGTTGTTTTGTCTTCTTGTCGAGAATATAAAGTGGCCCCGTAAGATCGTTAAGAAAAAATCTTTGCCTGGCTCCCGGCTCGTCAATCATGATGCTACCGCGTGCCATCACACCTGTAACACGATCGCCTGACATGTCACCAGTAATTGGCATTTCAAGATAATCGGCCAACTCAAGTGTCAGTTGACCTGCTTGTTTTGGAGCTGAAGATCCCTTACTCGCTACAGATGTTTTCTTAGTGTTGGGTGTAGCAAGGGAACGTACATACCCTATCACACTGCGTATCTGATTGTCGGTGAGACTACCTTGAAAAGGTGGCATCATCACAGACGGCATACCCTCCTTTATCACTTTGAAAATTTCGGCATCGGTCGAACCATGGTCCCAGGTCGCATCTGTGAGGTCAGACGGTTGTTTTCCCCCACGCTCTGTGATTATCGAAATGTCGAAACCCGCTTTGACAGCTCCTTGTGCTGCATTTCCATGACAGTTTGCACAATGGGTTGCAAACAGACGCTGACCTTCAGCTATTGCCTGTTTCGTTTGTGCTTGGGCCGATGTAAATGCGATTACGACCAGCAGGGATGTTATAACTAGTTTTGTGATGTTCATACTTTATAAATTTTCTCGCTTGAAAAGATTTTTGACACGTTGATGATTGGTCGAATTAATTCAAAGAATTCCGATACTCAAGCGGTGTCACTCCAGTATGCTGTTTGAAAACTCTAGCGAAATGTTGTGGATATTTAAAACCGAGTTCATATGCAATCTGTCCAACAGATTTGTTGCCATCAAAGATTTTCGACTTAGCCGCATCGATCAGCTTTAGATGAATGTATTCATTGGCTGACTTACCCGTCTCCTTTTTAATTAGATCTCCAAAATAATTAGCCGACAGATTTAATTCATTTGCGCACCACGCAACAGAAGGCAATCCAATCTCCTGAGGTTTATTGGATGCAAAAAAATCATTGAGCAATGTTTCAAAGCGTTCAAGAATTCCTTTGTTCGTAGTGTCACGCGTGATGAACTGGCGATCGTAAAAGCGCACGCAATAATTTAGAAATAATTCAATGTTTGTGGCTATAAGGTTTTTACTATGCTTATCGACAGCGTGGTCGAGTTCATACCTGATTTTATCAAAGCAATCGAGAATAATCTGCCTCTCACGTTCCGAAAGATGAAGTGCCTCATTGGCGGTATAAGAAAAAAACGAGTAGTCGCTCATATGACGCCCAAGCGAAGTACCGTGAACGAAGTCAGCATGAAATACCAATGCGAGCCCTTTTGGTTGGTAGAATTCTTCGCCATACGAACCTATCACCTGCCCTGGTGCGAGGAACACCAACGTGCCTTCTTCATAATCGTAGTTACTAATTCCATACTTGAGATCACCACATTTGATCTCTTTGAGAAATACAACATAAAATCCGTAGCTCATTCGTCTGAGCTGACGGGGTGCAGCTTTCGACAAATCGACAACACCAACCAGCGGGTGCAGCGTCTCATTCCTGTTGAATGAATTGTATTGGCTTACCGTATCAAACTTCAAGATTTCATCCATATAGCTTTCAATTGTTATTCAAACTTATGGCTTTCCGGCCTGATTTGGCTCTTTCCTTAGTCGAATCAGTAAAATTGGTAGGTAATCCAGTAATCCGTATACATCCCGGCATCGAAATGATAGCAGTTTTGCATAGTAATCATATTGGAGATGCTCTCCACTGACGGTATGGAAAAGAGAAAACTAGGAAGCAGCGGTTTAGAGGTATCAGCAATTGGGTTGGGCTGTATGGGGTTAAGCTTCGGCTATGGCCCAGCAGCAGACAAGCGCGATGCAATCAATTTGATCCGTGCCGCATATGAACTCGGTGTAAACTTCTTCGATTCGGCTGAAGCATATGGACCATTCGTGAATGAAGAACTTCTTGGAGAGGCTGTCGCGCCTTTTCGAGATGAAGTCGTTCTTGCAACGAAATTTGGCTTTGAGGGTGGTGTCACCGGCAAAGGACTTAACAGCACTCCAGCAAATATTAAGGCAGTAACTGATGCGGCACTCAAGCGATTAAAAACCGACCGAATCGATTTGCTTTATCAGCATCGCGTTGATCCAAACGTTCCAATGGAGGACGTTGCTGGAACAGTAAAGGAACTCATTGCTAATGGAAAGGTTAAGCACTTCGGACTATCTGAGGCCGGGCTTGAAAGCATCAAAAGGGCGCATGCAATTCAGCCAGTAGCCGCGTTACAAAGTGAGTACTCGATGTGGTGGCGTGAACCCGAAAAGGAAATTCTCCCGCTTCTCGAAAAACTTGGAATTGGATTCGTTCCGTTCAGTCCACTTGGGAAAGGATTTCTTACTGGTGCGATAAATGAAAACACGAAGTTTGATCAGTCAGACTTTCGTAATGTGGTTCCGCGCTTCAACGAAGAAAACAGGAAAGCAAATCAAATAGTTGTAGAAAAGATAGCGGAGTTTGCAAAGCGAAAAGGCGTTACTCCGGCACAGATAGCTCTTGCATGGGTGCTTGCACAAAAACCCTGGATTGTTCCTATCCCCGGTACGACAAAAGTCAATCGTCTTCAAGAAAATCTCAAAGCGGAGATGATTATACTTTCTGGTGAAGACCTTACTGAAATAGAAAGTGCTTTTTCAGAAATACAGATACAGGGTGCCCGGTACCCCCAACATCTGCAGGAACGCGTAGGTCGATAATTTTAATCCTCACAAATCTTGAAAGCAGGAATCATGAAACAGATACAATTAATCATAATTATAGCAATCACGGCAAACACTCTTGTCAGCGCACAAACTATTCAAAAGGATCGTTCTCAAAACCCATACACTTTGGTATATGATGGCGCAATTACCGAGAATGTAAAGGGTAAGGTGAACATCCATCCAGTTACCTACAAGTTGAATGGAATCGATATTGCTGCCAATGTCTATACTCCGGCAGATTACAATGACTCAAAAAAATATCCGGCTATTGTAGTAGCTCACCCTAACGGTGGTGTGAAGGAACAGGCTGCTGGCCTTTATGCACAGCGTTTGGCAGAAGCGGGATTCATAACTATTGCAGCGGATGCAGCATATCAAGGGGCAAGCGGAGGAGAGCCTCGTCATACGGATAAGCCTGCATTTAGAACTGATGATATCCGTGGAATGGCCGACTTTATTTCCACCTATGCGGGAGTAAACGCAAGCCGTCTTGGCGTATTGGGAATTTGTGGTGGCGGTGGTTACACCTTGAAAGCGGCACAATCTGATAAAAGGTTTAAAGCAGTCTCAACCTTGAGTATGTTTAACTCAGGCGAGGTAAGACGTAACGGATTTCAGA
>DASWTP010000057.1:0-10822 GCA_036402075.1 Chryseosolibacter sp.
TTATTCCCCCAATGCCTAATGCCTAATTCCTAATTCCTCCTAATGCCCAATGACTATTGACTGCTGACTATTGACTAACGCCTATTAACCTGCAACTTGCAACTTGCCACTTGCCACCCATCCCCAATGCCCAATTCCTAATTCCTAATTCCTCCCAATGCCTAATGCCTAATGCCTACTAACCTGCAACCTGCCACCTTGCCACCTGCCACTTGCAACTTGCCCCCGTCACCTACTTCGGATAATTCCTCACCGTAAACTCCTCAGCATTCGTAAAGCATAATTTATCCACTGCACTTTCCACTGCTGCAGTGCTGTTAAAATGCTTCAGGCAAGCTGGAGGATTTGCTGACCGCCGCTCCTGGTCGATCACGGCAACGAGTTCATCTCGGAAGAGCTTGAAGTCAAGGACAGTATTATAGCGGTTGATCGGATCAATATAACCCTCATAGTCCGTCCCGATGGAAATGTGGTCCCAGGCCAGCACCTTATCCGGCTCACTGACCGTTGCGTCATTATAGATGACCTGCATTACCCCGCGCACATTGTTCCACAGCGCCTCAATCGTATTGCGGCCACCTTCGTTTATTTGAGCTTTTGGAACACCGAGGATCCGTTGGTCGAATGAAAGGCCGAAGAGACCGCGGGTGTTGAAGATCATCATGATATCTTCGTCAGTCATGTTGATATTCCAGGCGTTGTAGACACCGCTTGGGTCGAAATAGTCATCTTTCTCCTTCTTGCTTTTGCACGCTTGTATTTGTTCGTCCAGCGTCTTTACCCCGGAGTATCCGCAATGACTTGCGATCACGGGTATAATGTCGCCGCGCGAGGCACATTGTTGTACTACCTCTTGATAATATTGTTTCCGTGAGGCCGCGCTCATATGCTTGACATCGATGAGAATTCGATAGCCGTCGCCCGGCACGGGATTTCCGTTGTCGTCAATCGACAGCAGCTTTCGAAGGATTCGCCGTCCATCGTTTGTAAACTCACCATCCCGCCGCGAGTCCTGGTTCATCACCCATTGACCGATGTCGGGGAGACTGCGCGCATGCCCGCAGAGGAAGTTGTCAAAGTGGTGTGCAAAGGTGATAAAGAAGATCGGTGAAGACCACGTCTTTTTCATAAGGTCCACGCGCGCCAGGCAGGTCGTGACATCAGCTTGATCAGTGCCAATGGAGTGCATGCCTTCGATGGTCAGCACCATTGTGATCTCCTCGCGCGCCAGCGATTGCTTTAGCTCCGCGCGGTTTTTGGGGATCACATAGATTCCTTTAGCATCGTACGAATCAGGGTAGAGCGATCTTCGGTTGTCACGGCTTTCAAAGATCTGGCGAAGTAAACCCGGAGTGAAGATTTTGTTGCTGACGCGCTTGCCATTCTCGCTGCTGATAAATTTGAATTCATCCTGGAGCCATTCCCAGTAGTCATAGTCATTAGATTGAACGAAGTCGATCAGCGCGTCCGGCACCTTCATATACGCCATCTGGATGATGTCTCGCAGCGGTAGCTTATGCGACGTTGCGATTCGGATGATCTCGCGAAGAAACTTGTTTTTTCCTTTGCTCGCCGAAGTCCCGGCCATAAAGAATCCACGCTCGATGGGGTAGAGGGCATTAAAGGTCAGCCGCACTTTCCCATTCCAAAGCTTGACAAGATCCGATTGACTGTAGGCTGCCGCGCGCTTTCCCTTGGCTTCAGCACGGAGGTTCGAGGAGATCACCGTCCACGGACTGTATTGATCCTTGCGCTCATGCCGCTGCTGGTTTGGCTTTAGCCAGAAGTAGGCACGTGAATGATTGTGTGAGTGTAAGTCCGAAAATTTCATACGCTCACATAGTAAAGACTGAATTTCCGCCCGCGAGCACTACCGCGATGTCCTCAGACACTGCCTTGCTGTTATAGTAGTACCAATGATGCACTACACCATCGATCACACCATCATCATCACGGATGTCCGACACCTCTGCTTGGTAAATATCATCGGGGAGACCAATAGTGTTTTTAGCTCCCCACCGGCCAAGGCGGTTGAACGCATTTTTTGTATTCTCCGAAAGTCCCAGCGCCTTATCGCCATTGTGGTAGTAGACATGCACGCGCTCCCCGAGATCGATTACTTTATAAAGAGGCTTCGGCTGCTCCAGCGCGTCATAGTCGATGTCCGCTGCGACGAGCAGTATTTCACTGAAGACGGAATTGATGGTTATACCCATCGATTGAAGATGAGTAACCATAGACTCCAGCACGCGATTGCCCATCGAGTGGCACATCAGGTGAATCTTCTGTTCACAGAAGTTTTTGTTTTTGTCCTTTTTGAATTGCTGGATCAGAAAGTCGCGGAAGGAAGCAAACGATCGGGCCAGCGCATAGCCCGACAGCACAGAGTCCCTCGCGTCATCCCGGTAGCGCAGGATCTTACACATCGCCGGCCACGTGAACATCACAATATTTTGAACAGGACATTGTGGATTTTCAACAAAACGCTTGTGAAGGTTGGCCATTGTTTGCATGGCAACTTCCAGGTCAGATTTGAATCCGTGGATGAAAACAAGCGTGTGCTCATTGTCAGTATCAGCTTTCTTTCCTTTTTCGTACAGTTCCGTAAAGACTTTTGTTGAGCCAAGCTCTTTACCCTTTGGAGGCTTTCCGGTCTCGTAGATTTTTTCAAAGTCATCCACGTTGAGGTCCGGATGAAGGTAGATCTCGAAATCCGCTAGCTTCTTTGCTTTCTTGGGATCAAAAGTGACAGTCCCGTAGCGCAAGCTGTCCTGCGCTTCTTCGCAACCATCCGTGCGTAAATATTCTTTTGCATTGACCTGGATAAAGTTCCGGGCAGCTAAGTTCGAAGTCTCCCGGTTGGTGATGATATAATGTTTGACCATAGCAGGGTGAGGTATGAGGTTTGAATTTTTGAAAACAAAAAAGCCCATCCAGCAATCTTTGCAGACTGCATGGATGGGCTTCTTATATACCAATATAATAAAAGAAATTAATTTGGCAATGTGATGGATGCGGGTGTCCTGGCCAGCTCTCGCTAGGTAAATTACCGCTCACGATACTCAGGACGCCGTTTGAATAATGTTTGCAAACTGTGAGAGCATACCCTCCGTTCAGCCTTCCGTATTAGACGAACTGAGTATGAGAACCTTCTATCTGCTTGTAATAATGCTGGCCGCGATCGCTGCGACCGCACAGAAATCGGACACTGTAAGGATTGACGCATCGAAGATTAATACATCCTCCCTTATCCCCGGAGTTCACCAATACCTCGTCTATTTCAAAAATGGAAAGGACAGTAGCCGGGTGAATTTTCAATTTTGGACCCGTGAAGTCCAGCTAACGAAACACGAGGGTCGCGACGCCATTACAATTAAACAAACATGGGAAGACAATAAATCAATAATTCATCGGGTAAACAGTATAAACGATCGCAAGACATTCGCACCGCTTTATCACGACAGCTGGTGGAAGTCAAGAGGCTCTTTCGTCTTCGATTTCATAAAAAAGACAGCTTTTGTAAATGACAAACAGGTCACGGCAGCAGACACTGCCGTCGCGCGGCAGAAAATGTTTGCAGCTTACGAAAAAGCTTTAACCGAATATGTTTTGAATTGGCATCTCGATTTGGAAGTGTTTCCGCTTTTGCCATATAAGGACGGTGTCACATTTATGATCAATTTCTATGACCCCGGCTTTCCCGCGCCATCGTTCCAGGCCTACACAGTTGACGGTAGTGCCAAGCTCATTGGCTATGGCGGCCAGTCAATAGATTGCTGGCTCCTCAAGCACGAGAGTCCGAACAACCACGAAGTTTTCTGGGTCAGCAAAAAGACCCGCGAAGTTCTAAAGCTTGAACAACAATTCGGCACCCGTTACCGCTACAAGGTTAAGCTAGGATCTGTCGCGCCATAGCGGGTATTCTATTGACCCGAAACCCCTATGGCCACCATCGCTCGATGTCGTCGATGGCCTTCATGTAGGCATCACGGTCTTTGGAGCTGTTAGGGGGGACGAAGAAGGTCGCGAACCGGTCGACTAATTCTAACGCCTTTCGTCGTTCCATGGAAGACATTTTTTTTACGATGGCAACTTGAAGGCTCCGCTTTGTGTCGTCGGACAGCTCAGGAAATGAATCGGCTAGCGTCGCACAATCCATGTCAAAGCCTTGTAAAATCCCTTCCAGGTATTTCAACGCATGTTCATTTTTTTGTTGCGCTGATAATTCCTTGAAAATTGAATTGTAAAGGCGCGTTTTTTCAAAACGGTAGTCAGTCGAATTGATATAAGCCAGAACCGGATCAATAAGTTCAGGGCATAAAGAGTGAACAACGTTTTTCATTTTTTGATCATTGAGGAAGCCACGCGAGGTTTGGTGTCGAAGCTCTGATCGTAAGAATAATTGAAGGGCTTGGTCCCGCTCGCCAAGCTCCAGCAAACGTGATACTACCTCAATACACGTATCGGTATAGACAAACGTTTCGCAGTAGCGCGAACAGATTTCGATATATACTTTTGGGTCAATTTCGCGGCCAACCCGCCCTGCGAGCGCTTTGAACTCGTAATCAAAAAGGGCGAAGTTTTCTTTTGTCAGCTTTCCTTTTTCCTCTATTACCCATTGTCTATAAAGAAGGTCCGATAATTCGAGGATTAAGTCACTACGACGTGCGAGGATCAAGGCCTGTGCAATTTCGTCTCTGTCATGCGAGTGCTCCAAAAAATACGCTTTAATGAAATGCTCACCGCTGACTTTTTGTTCTCCTTCTAGGTGGCGTAGGGCCGAACAAAACAAGGTTGCCTTTGTTAGTTCATCCTCTACGGTCGAAATCATATGACCCAGTTCGCGCGATCGGTTTGTGGAACTCCCGTCCGTCGAATATTCCATGAATGTTATCTCCCCAAATATCTTGAGTTCAATAGCATCTGGATATTCTGCAATTGCCCGCTTTCTCTCTGCTGCTATTAGCATGTCACGGTCGGTGACAGCGACGTTAGGTAATATTGACATCAAGAGTTGAATCCTTGGTTGGGCATCGACCATGAATACCTGTTGCTCTGCTCCGAGTTGATTAATTACCTGGTCTCGTTCTTCTGGCTCGAAGCTTGAAAATAGCGCTGCGAAAAACTCGTACTTTGCATAATCGTCAACTAATTTGGATGCCATCGCAACTATTCGCTTTCTGTCCATGGCTGGATGCCTGTACGCATGTACCAGGATCATGGCTTTGGTCTCGTCATCAACTTCGCTTCTTTCTAAGTCGGAGAGCAATTCCTCTGAGACCCCTGTGACTTGACTGATGGCTGCGTAAATCATTGCGCCCAAATCATATGGATCTAGGTTAGGATAACTGTTTGCGAGGATTGGGTGATAAGCGACTTTCAATGCCGCGCTGGAGATATGGTTTACTGGAAGTTGTGAGGCCCATAGAATGATATCCACCTCTTCTTTCCACGCTTCCCAGTTGAAAGTATGGCTGATGAGCTTCACTTGATTGCCTGACGCGAGATTGAGCTGTTGCCATCGGCTCGGACGGTCATGCATGCTCCTCATGCAGAAAAAGATTCTTTCAAGTAACTGGTCTATAAGGCCGGAGTCCGCGACTGCAAAAAGATTGATAAGGGAGTCATACTTCATCGGTTGGTTAGCAATCTTATCCACCATTGACAGAAGTGATGGATCGAATGCGAGTCGACTTGCGCGCACGATCCCGGTAAGAGCATGAACTGCTTGGTCTTTATCCGCTGCCTCTAATTGAAAGGCGAGTAGAGCAGGCAGGTGCTCGCGAATCTCGAGATAGTTTTCGGACCAAACTTCGTCATACCCGTAATATCCTTTTTTGACAAGATTACGCAACTCGGTAAACCACCCACGTTTAACCACATAGAAAACAAGGTTCGACATAAGGGTTCGGTCGTCTAGCGTTGCAGTGTTCATTGTGTCCTCGTTAGGGGGAATCAACGACAGATATTTTCTTACATTATCTTCATCTTGGAATTCGGAAGCCAGCGCGATTAGGCAAACGTACGAATCCCATTGCCTGTTCAGTCGCACGTCTTCCAGACGCTTCAACACGATGCGATGTATGCACAAAAGATCTTTATCCCGGTGATTTTTTAGAAAGCTATACCAGGTGGCTGTTGAGTAGTAGGCGCCCGGATTTAGCCATTCCACAATTTCCTCAATGATCTCAGCGTCAAGCGAGTTGGATTTCGAAAAGGCCATGCCAACAGAAGACTTGTCGAGATCCTCCGTCACATGTTCTTTTGCCAACCGCCAGACTGCTCGAATATCTTCTAGTCCATTTAAATTGGGTAAGACTTTAAGTATAACGCGGCTATAATTAATTTGGCTTAATTCACCAGACATCAACCGGAATGCTTCCGTTGATTTATGTGCCCTGAATAGCTCTGCACAAACTTCTCCAAGACAATCCCCGTCGATCGGTGCATCGCTACCCAGTTCCACGACATGGCTCCAGTATCTGTAAGAGGTGTCCGGATTGCAAAATGTATATTTTTTCCAGTAAGCTGCATTATTGGGATGCTCGTCGGGGTAACGCTCAACAATCTCAATAAATTCTTCCAGGTACATCTTTTCGATTACTGAGGTTAGAACGCGTGCACGGTCTGCTTCTTCTAAATGATAGCTGCCGCGAATAATATTTTTACGCAACGATTGCTGTTCACCATCGGGAAGGTGCTGGGAAAGTTCCGCCAAGGTCAGAAGGCGTAATGAATCAGACGTTATTTGTTCAATGATCTCCTTCGCTCTGGCGAGTTGCTCGGGATAACGTAGCCCGGGGAGAATTTTTCCAAGTCCACCCGCACGGCTTCCTTCATTTGTCTCTTTCGATATTGCCTCGAGGTAGCGGTTTTGAATGGATGCAGGCATTCCGCTCGCTAATGCCGCCATTTGTATCGTTTTGTTATCTGATGAAACTATGTCGCGTGACGAGTCGAACAATGCTTGATGGACTGCGTCGAGTAGGTATCCCGGCAACATGCTGAATAGTTGTGCAAGCGCTTGCGAACGGCGCTCTGGATTTACCAGTATGGAGGCATACGAGTAAATTGTTTGCGCGTCAAGTAATCCGCTCTCAATATAGCTTCGATAGCACGACCGGGGCAGCCCTTGCGCCCGTGCTCGGAGTGTCGCCATCATCAGGCTCACGCGAAACAATCGCAATGAGCCATTATGTAATCCTTCTGATCCTGAGTAGAGGCGCGATGCTTCCTTCAGGTAAGTTGAAAGGTCCTCCCAATAGCTTCCTGCCATAGCTTTTTGTTCCTTCAGCCGAAAAAACTTGTTAGCGCCCTTGTGGTCACTGAGCAATACACTGTCAAGTGTGTCCCAGTCACCATCATGAAGAAGCCTGGGGAATAGACTGGTGAGTGCCGCATCTTCGAGTTTCATCCATCAGCTTCATTAAAGGCTTGTAGCAGGAGCGAGGTGTAGGCTTTGTTCATCTTTTCAAGTTCGAGACGCTCCGTCTTTACGTCATTCTGGTCTCGGATGAACTCATAGAAACTTTCGTGGTAGAGTTTGAATTCTTGCGGCCGCTCGACGGGATATCCGTTTACGAATGCACTGAACTCATCCAGCACCTCCCGGATCCTCGGTATCGTTGGGACCGGGCCAGTTTCGCCGGTTATTTCATAGTACTGCCTGATCATTTTCTGAATAGTCGTTAGATCGATTAACCCCTTTTCAACCGAGAGCGCCACGATAGTAGGTAGTTTGAGTTTGAACCAGTCAAGCTTACTCTCGTCCTTCATTATTCTCCAGTGGTCATGATAGTATTGTTTTAAGCCAGAGGGCAGATCTTCGACTGGAATCTGGTGATAAATTCCCCCGGAAGTGGTGATCATCGGGAGGACCATCACTAAATACATAAAATTGTATTCGCTCTTTTCGGCGAGCGCCTGGATGAAATTGTGCCGCTCAATCTTTTGTTCTGTAAGATAATTTGAAAGTGGCGGGCGCGCCGTCGCCTGAGTTATGAAATCGACAACATCTTTTTTGTTGTCGATTGAATTCGCTGAGATGAACAGATCTTTCTTTTCAGAATTGACGTACGGAGAATATTTGTCGACGTTCCGTCTGCTGCAAACGAAAAAAACCTTGTCTGGCAACACAGCCGGAAGAAAAAGCGGGTTCTGTTTTTTGTCATAAAAATCGTCGTCTACTTCATCCAGAGCGTCGACCAAAATGACAACCGGCTCATGTAAACCAATGGCGGAAATGTCTCTTAAAATGGCCTCAAGGGTCGACGAGGATGAAACATTAATGGGACAGTAGGTTCGCGGGTCCAATTCGTACCTTAATATAAGTTGGGCGCAGATGTTTTTAAGAAAAGCTTCTGGAGTGTTGATTCCGGCGCGACGTTGGTTGAAGTGGTGACACCAGTTTCGTTCAAGTGCAAGCTTCGATAGCAGCGCTGACTTTCCAATGCCCGGATCGGCGATTATAAAGAAATAGCCGGACTTTGACTTTTTCACGAACGTGTCAAGCTCGTTGAATACCCACTCACGACCAGTGAACGAATCCGTTTTGTCTAGCATGTAGGCATCAAAGTCTATTATATGCTGATCAAGCTTGTCAACTTGAAGCATAAATACTTTGGTATACTCAAGCAAAGCGGCAGTGTCATGCCCGGTGAAAAAAGGTACCAGTGCTTTTTGCTTCCGTAGAGTCGCCTCTAACAAGGCCAAAAGTCTTTCCATGTCGCGGCGGACAAAATTGCGGTTGACTTTTCCCGCACCCACGCGAAGGGTCAGCACATTCAACAAGGTGTCAACGTTGGGAGCGCCAGCGCCTGCAAACAGCTTTGTAATTTCGGTCACCACACGCTGATCATGCAAAAAACCGTTCTTAGCGCGAAGTTCACTTACCAATACATCATTTTTAAGTGAGTGCCGTGAGTACGTGTCGATAGCTTCTCGGCACGCTAACTGTAGTGCGCTTTTTACCTCATCCTTTTTCATGGCTGCCGTCACTTTATCATAAACAACGCCAGGGAGGGCCGACACTGCTTTGTCAATCACAGCGTCCAAAGCTTGAAATAGTAGAGCGCCTAGAGTAACTCCGGGGGCGGTTAGCGCTGCTATGACTGCCATCGTATTAGGGTTTATTTTGTAACATACGATCAGCCTGTTTTGTGATCGCATTTAATAATTCATTAACAACGTTTTCGCTAGAAAACGCACCCTCATATTCGAACCCGCAAATGCAAAAAGCCCATCCTTTCCTGGTTCAATCATCAGGAAGTGGATGGGCTTCAGTAATTGAATATAGCAAATCCAACCCTTTCGTGCAAGCGCCGAAAGCAATGCGCCCTGTCTTCTTCATGGCTAAGCAGCTCCACAATGTTAGTTTTGCACGACATTAACTAATGCCCAATGCCCAATGCCCAATGCCTAATGCCTAATGACTAATGATAATTCGAAAAAGCTCGGATTTTCAGGACCGTCGTAGTAATTTGATTTGCCTAACCAAATCCTAAATGCGCTTCCTAAAGCTCAGACAAGCTATTGCCGGATTTCTAAAAACAGTATTTGCAAACAGACGGGGGCGCATGATCCTCTCTCTGGTCGCGCTCTCATTGCTATCCGTTTATCTTGTATTCTGGGTCCTTTCGCCAAGCTCCGGAAGCATTCAGGCCCCCGTATTTGTCGCACATTCAGAATGCGATTCGCTGCCATCGCTCACAATAACAATCCTTGAGAAGCAGAAACTTCGCATCGAAGCCTCCTTCGAAAAATGTACCTTCGCGGAATGGAACACAATCCAACTGCAGGCTCCTGAGGACTCTCATGATATCACGTTGGTTATAAATGGAGAACATCACACCTTATCGGAAACGCTGATCAGACAAATTAAGGTTGACTCATATCTGAAAGTTTCAAAGCAATTCCTCAAAGAGAATTTTCCCGATTCTTCGTACGCATCGATGGGGATTTCGTTGACGACGGCTGAAGGACTTTACAAAAAAAGCTTTAACCGCTTTTTCCTATCTATATTGTTCATCCCGGTTAACAAGAAGAATGATGCTTATCCCGTCCCGGTCAATATCATAGCTCCGCAATCCTTTCTCATGACCTCGAGTATTCCGGAGGCATACAGAATCTTTTTGCTGAAGGATGGGATCAGCTATACCGTGCCAATTATCCCGGAACGCACAGGCATGCTTGTCAATTTTGATGATTTAGAAGCTGAGGCAAGTCGCGAGATAATTATTTTTTTTGCCACCTCTGTACTTGGTTTCATTATCGGGATAATTTTAGAAAAGACCTTTAGCCTTCAAAAACATTGATCCGCATTGTCCGGTCCTTCCCGATTCCAATCCCCAATCCCTTTCCAATGCCCAATGCCTACTGACTAATGCCTAATGCCCAATGCCTAATGACTAATGACTAATGACTACTGACCAGTGACTAATGCCCAATGCCCAATGCCCAATGCCTAATTACTAATGACCACCCATCCTCATTCCACAACCTCCCAACCCCGCCCTCCTAAAAATTCCACCACCTTCAAAACCGTGTCGATCCTATAAGTACCCACCTTCACATAATGATCGCGCGAGGCAACATCATACATCCCTATAATATAGAAAGGCTTCGACTTGCCAGGTCGTTCAAGCACCATGGAAACCATGCGTCTCTTTTGCTTCGCAGCCAGCCCACGAACATGCTTTAACCCCCACAAATATTTTGTCACCCGCACATCCTCCGCTCCAGGGCTGACGGTCCCAATACTGTATTTCAAAAAAAACTCTACATCTGGAAGCAATTCGTGATCCCGCTGAACCGTGTCAACTTC
>DASWTP010000058.1:0-3092 GCA_036402075.1 Chryseosolibacter sp.
GCAGTAGACGATGGTGTGTCCGCTCGAACAACGGTAATAAGATATCATAACTGGTTACTGACTGCGATGAACCCATCTATGGGTGAAAATGAAGATGTTGCGGCTTCATTAGACGAAGATCTCCTACGTGCGTCAATAGAACTTGAATTACGACAGGCGGTAACTAAAAGACGTGAAGCTATCTATAAAGGTGGGACAAATCGTACACTCAACCAAATACTTTTTGAACAAGCCCTTCAAAGAGAACAACAACAGGAACAACAGGTCAGAAATATACGTGAAGAGATCAGCAACAGAATGAATGTCTCGGAAGAAGCGTTTGCGGAAACTCGCCCACGCGAACCGCATCCTTGCCAAGCCGACTGGAACGACACACGAGATGATCCTGAACACTACAAAGACCTCTTGACTGTTCAGAGGCATAAATGCACACCAAATTACTGTCAGCGCCAGCGGCGAAATGCTAATGGAGATCCTATTGGAGAAACCTTTTGCAGATTTGGTTTTCCTAAACCTTTGCGTGCCAAATCTCGGATCGAGTTCGAAGAATACGACAACGGAAGCGTTCGTGTAAAATTCGTATCTACAAGAAATGATCAGCGTATGAATCAGCATAACAAAATGCTTTTGTGTACATGGAAGGCTAATTGTGACATGCAGCTCGTTCTTGATGAAGAAATGGCAATAAAGTATATGGTTAAGTACGCTTCAAAACCCGAACAACGATCAAGCCAAGCAACTAGTCTTATTGGGCAAGTCGTAAATACAAATTGGGGCATGTCTACTAATAACAATGGAACCCAAGAGCCTTCCCTTGAGGGTAATACCCAGTCTCAATCAGAAAACTCGTTACGTCAAATTAGTGCCGCAACCATGATAAGACAAGTCGCGATGAAGTCTATTGGAAACCGCGATAGAAGCCAACAGGAAATATGTCATCTAATACTGCAAGAACCACTTTATCGCTGTGATTTTCCGCGAATCTCTGTACATTTAGAGACCTATTCCCATCGACAGTTGGGTCCAACAACCGAGGGTTCCACTAACAGGGCATTTAGAGATAACATCTTTGACAAATACGGGAAACGTTTTGAGGAATATCCCGAAGATGTTGTCAGCGAGACTTTAGAGCAAATGTCTTTCTGTCAATTTGTCCGTAACTGGAAGTTAAATCCAGTCAATGGTGCACTTGTTCGCCTCCAATTGAACCCCATTATATCCTGGTATCCTGATATATCCAGTGATCCAACATCTCCAAAGTACTTTCTTTACTGTAAATATTTTCTTATGAAGCATAAGCCATGGAAAGGATCTCCATCAGATGCATGGGATTTACCAATCATGCACGGTCCTTTACATGATGGTGTTCAGAACCACGATGTAATAAGTGATGATAATGATCCGTCCGTACGAGAACGTTATGTGTCTGCGTTTACAAGGTTCTCAAGCGAAGTTGATGTTTCAAGACTCGAGATGTACAATGCAGATGTTGAAAGGTTGCGTCGGATACGGGAAGAATGTATTGAAGAAAACGTATACAATGGGAATGAAGAACTTGACAATGACTCGGTTCAAGAACAATGGATGCGGTTCACAGAGATACGATCAAACAATCTGCACAATGATGCCTATCTTGAGATTGAGTACCTTCCCCGAATGGATCCTGCGGTTAATTGGTTGACTGACAGGCTGACACCGCCTGACAAGGTAAATTCCTCTAGAGAGTGGTTGCAGCAGGTGAAGAATAACAATACAGGTCTTCGACGTATAGCGCCATTAATGCATCAAAATACCCTTAGGGGTGAGCAGCGTTTTGCATTTGATATTTGGCACTGGCACAATGCAAACGAACAACAACTGCTCTTGCTTGTTATGGGGGGACCGGGGACTGGAAAAAGTGCTTTTATTCACGCGGTAGCAACAGCGTGCTTAAACGAAGATGGAACTTCTTCTGCTTTACTAATGGGTACTACAGGAACGGCTGCTTATGGAATCGCAGGTTATACAGCTCATTCCGCATTACACTTACCTCTGAACGCGCCGCTAAAACCTTTAAAAGGTGAAGCAAAACGAACTCTTCAAGACCGTCTACGCCATACACGTGTTGTCATATTGGATGAAATCTCTATGTTAGGCTCAAAAGGGATCAAGAACGTGGACGCACGATTAAGGGAAGCGTCAGGTAAACTTGACCGTATTTTCGGTGGCTTCCATGTAATATTAGTTGGGGACTTTAAACAGTTGCCCCCTGTAGGCGATAAACCAATATATTCTACCACCGAGGCCGGAGCCTCCTCTCTCTTCCAGAGCTTTCAGACTGTGGTTCTCTTAAAACAGTCGCAGCGACATCAAGGCGATTCTGAGGATCATATTAGCTTTAGAAGAGTGTTGACACACTGTGAACAGGGAACATTAGATGAGACAGATTGGGATACTTTGAAGAGAAGAACTCCCGCACAAGCAGCTGATGCTTCAAATATTCAATGGGATAACGCACCGCGGCTCTTTTTTGACAACAAAAAGGTATCTAGATATAATATAGACAAGTTGATAGGTCTTCGAAAACCGGTTGCTGAAATAAAAGCTAGGCACAATGAGGCAGCAGCGGCCAAAAGAGACTCGAATGAAGCTCAGGGCGTGTTGAGTGTCCTCTATCTTGCTGTGGGTGCCGATGTCATGCTGGTAAAAACCATCTGGCAAGAAGTTGGTCTTCATAACGGAGCCAAGGGAAAGGTGATTGACATAGTATACGATAGTTCGAACGGGCCACGAAGTGATTGTCTTCCTAACTGCGTTGTGGTTGTTTTTCCGGATCTTGACGAAGCAATTCCGTCGTTCTTGGATGACGTGCCAAAATCAGTGGCCATTCCAGTTGTAACAACCGAATGGCCCAAAGGGACATCCAGTGGATATTTCTCGCGTTCCCAAATTCCACTCGTTCTTTCATGGGCTTCCACTATCCATAAGGCTCAAGGCAAGACTCTTGACAGTGCCGTAATAGATTTAGGTGCTTCAGAAAAATGCCAGGGGTTAGCTTTAGTTGCTCTGTCCAGGGTTCGTCGTTTGAACGATTTTCTTATCCTGCCTCTTTC
>DASWTP010000059.1:0-35531 GCA_036402075.1 Chryseosolibacter sp.
TCGGCCCCCGCAGTTAACGTCAACGCACTGTGGCCTGGCACTTCTTCACGATTGAGCCAGCCGACCTGGTCTGCTTCCAACGACTGTCTGCTTTCGCCAACTTCAACAGTTCCGTTGATGACGTATATAAAGCCACTAAAATCGGCCGGCAACGTTTCTCCCAGCGATGCATTACCCTTAAGGGAAATCTTGGCGATAATGATAGGCGTGTGATTCTTCACAGGCGAGGTAACACCGGCAAATGCACCGCTATATACGTTCACGGTGGAATCGCTTGATATAGCCGCGGGTACATGTTCTCCGCTGAGGCGCTGCACGCGCGGAGTAGCTTTGCGAAGATGTTTTGGAAGGTTAAGCCACAATTGAAGGATCCGCATTTTCATAGGTTTGTCAATTGTTTCCGTGTGCACAATCCCACTGCCTGCCGTCATCATCTCAAAGTCGCCAGCTTTCATGGCGTGTGGGCCAACACCCAGCTCCCCTTCGAGGATCAACGTCACAGTTTCAAAACCCGCGTGCGGATGTGGGCCACCAACGGGGATTGTATCTTTCTTCTCCAGCATGTCGTCCATCAGCATAATGAACGGATCGCTTTGCGAAAATTCAACGGCAACTACAGGGCGCGCGATGTGCCCCTTGCCCAGGAATCCCGGATGTGATTCAGGCGTGTAAATATTTACGAGGTGCCTGCTCTTGTTGGTCATAAAAACTCCTTTTCATTTAGTTATTTACTACAGATTGGTGCGTTGCACGCGGCTGAATCGGTGCGATGTAAGTCCGACCCCAGGCAATGAATGCGGCTACAGCCAGCAACACCAGGTTGATGATCACCGATTCATTTTTAGAAGCATGGAACCCTGCCGCAAGCACCATTACAAATCCAAGCGCAAGGGCAGCCCATACCGAGCCTTTCGGCCAAATGCGCAGCGCTGAAGGAAGTAACAATCCAAGGCCGCCCGCCAGTTCACTAACTCCAATAAAACGAATCAACCCCGGCATTTCGGCAGCCAGCGGAACCATCTTGCTAAGCTCCGCGATCGGAACAAACGTTTTCATAAATCCTACCTGAAGGAACATTATTGCCAGTAAGATCTGTGCAACCCAAAGGCTGATGTTCCACCCTTTACTGTTTTTATCTTGTTTCGCTGTCATAGTTATTTTTTGTTTTTTCTATAACAGCAAAACTCCGTAATTTTGCTTACCAAAAGTAAGCACTTTACAGAAGGTAAGTAGTTACCTTTTTGTAAGTGGCCTGCAAAAAACTGAAATTATGGCGAAAAACAAGTTTGAAGTAATCGACAATCCTGTCGAATGCAAGGCCCAGCTCAGTGCAATTGGCGATGCCTTATATGCGATTGGCGGGAAATGGAAGTTGCGAATAATCATCGCACTCATTCATGGCAACAGCCGGTTTAATGAGCTTCAGCGGACCATTGAAGGAATTTCATCCAAGGTGCTTGCCTCGGAACTCAAGGAACTTGAATTCAACGGATTCGTTAAACGCCACGTTTATACGGAAACCCCCGTTGTTATTGAATATCAACTTACCGAGTATGCACGCACGCTGCAGCCTGTGCTGGAATCCCTGAACCGCTGGGGTACGATGCATCGGAAAAAGATCAGGCTGCGCATGAAACAGGAATTCGAAGCCGGGAAGAACGGTTAGCAAATAATATCGTATGTTTGCCGCCCATTTTTTCCCAAACCTCCATAGCTGTGTCCTCCTTTAACAAAGTGCTCTCCTGCGGTATCGACTTCGGTACGTCCAACTCAAGCGTTGCCATTGCCCACCGCGGCAAAATTGAACTTGTTGCTGTGGAGGGCCAGGAAGTTACCATCCCGACTGCTATTTTCTTTCAACCTGGTCTTCCACCCCTCTTCGGACGCCAGGCGACACGCTGGTTTTTTGAACGACACGAGGGCCGGTTTATGCGAAGTCTGAAACGGGTTCTTGGAACTCCCCTCATGAAACAAGGTACGGTCATCAACGGGAAGGCTGTGAAGTTCGAGCGGATCATCGCTTCGTTCCTCGCTCACTTACGCGCCAGCACGATCACTTCGGCTGGTGAGCCTGTGGAAAATGTCGTGATGGGAAGGCCCGTGCACTTCATCGACAACAATAGCGAAGGTGATCAGCGTGCGCAAGACGAACTAAAGGTGATAGCACAAACCGTTGGCTTTCGACATGTTGAATTTCAATTTGAACCTATTGCCGCAGCGTTTGCTCACGAGGTGAAGATCGAGGCGGAGCAGTTGGCGCTGGTAGCCGACCTGGGCGGAGGTACGTCTGATTTTACCGTTATTAAGGTGTCGAAGAAAAACGTTTCGAAGCGCGATCGTTCTTCAGACATTCTTGGCAACAGCGGTGTTCGTGTAGGCGGCAATGATTTCGACAAGGAGCTTGTTCTTGCTGCGATTATGCCTGAGATTGGATACCGGAGCACCTATGGCAGCAAAAATCTTGAGGTTCCACTGAAATATTATCACGACCTGGCCGAGTGGAGCAAGGTTAATTTCCTTTACACGCCAAAAACGCTTTCCCACGCCCGCGAACTTTTTAATCAGTCACACGATCCGGTGCGTTTCGGAAGGCTTCTTAAAATTCTTGAAGACGAAAGTGGTCATGCGTTGCTCGCAGTGGCAGAAGATGCAAAGATTGCCTTGACGAACTCTGAATCAATTTCAGCTCCCATGGATTTTCTTGAACCTCGATTATCGATACCTATGACCCGTAAAGTTTTTCAAGACTCCATTGCGAATGAAGTCGAAAAAATTGCTGGATCGGCTAAAGATTGTTTAAGGCAGGCTGGTGTCACAGCAGACCAGATTCAATTGGTGATTCTGACGGGAGGGTCAACAGAAATCCCTATGGTCCGGAAGGCATTCATCGACCTCTTTCCAACCGCACAGATCGCTGACGAAAATAAGCTGTCAAGCGTTGGCCTGGGTCTCGCCTATGACAGCGAGCGGAGGTTCCGCTAAGCTGCCCAATTGAAAAGAAACGCCAGCCGAATTTTTCAGCTGGCGCTGCTAAATTTTCTCTATCGCCTGATCACACTCAGATAGTAAACTTTGCCCGAGGAAGCGATCAGGCGCACCACGAACACGCGGCCGCGAAGGCCTGCCGCAGTTAGCGCAAAGGTTTGTGTCTGACCAGCCTCTGTGGGGCCACGGTAAACGGTGGTCATATTTCCACCCAGCAGATCGCTGACAACGAGCCTGACATGGTTATCCGAAACCGGAAGCTTGAATTGAAGATTAAGCTGATCTTCAAAAGGATTTGGATAGGCACTTAACACAGATCCGGCAAGTGGATCCGTCTCTGTCTCATCGCCAGAGCAAGGTCCTAGATTGGCTCCGGTCAACAGCATGGCAGGAACTGCCGCAGGCGAAACACAACTTTCCACGGCATGCTCACCGAGGGTATGACAAACCTGCACTTTATCGTTCTTATTTCCACAACGCACATCAATAACCTGAATGGTAGTCTCTGCGATGGACGAACATCCGAAGCTGTTGATGACTTCTACATTGAAAATATAAGTTCCGGCTTCTGTTGGCGTAAATACAACCGATTGCTCGCTCGTGCTGCTGAGTCCGGGCACATGGGACCACTCATATGAAAGGCCTTCCGGTTCTTCATTCGTGTCCGCGGTGAGAAGTAGCGATTGTGCTCCATATCCAAGAGCAATAGTATTCGCTGGCAAGCCCGTATAGACGTTGTTGCTCCTGCTTATCTCGATCGAAGGTTGTGGAACTGTTCCTTCAATTGTTACCGTAGTGCTTGCCGCTGATTGATTTCCATACTGATCAATAACAGTCAGGATGATCGTGTGTTGGCCAATATCCTCGCAGGTAAACGTGGTTTTGGAAATTGAAAGCGAGGAGATTCCGCAATTATCCCACGAGCCGTTGTTAACGTCATCAGGAGTGATTACCACGATCCCTTGTGTAAGAGCACGAGTTATATTCCGCGTCATGACAACCGGGGCTGTCGTATCCTCAACAACAACATCAAAGCTTACGGACGTAGCATTGCCACTCTCATCGGTAAATACATAGGTCACGGTAGTTGTGCCCACCGGGAACGAGTCGCCAGGCGCGTGCGTTCGGCTTGAAAACGACATGGCAGTCGTGCAGTTATCGGTTGCTGTGGGCTCTACCCAGGCTGCAGCAACAGTGCACTCCAACGCATCGTTGCCGGTTTTAACCACGATGTTCTCCGGAGCGCTTGTTACAACTGGAGCGAGTTTGTCGGTAGCCACCACGGAAAATGAACACGAAGAACTTTTGCCTGAAGCATCGGTTGCGGTAAGCGTTACAAGCGTTACTCCGGTTCCTGCTATGCTGGTTCCCGGTGCCGGAGACTGCGCAATTGTAATTTCGGAAGCAGTCGAAACATCGTCAGACACGGTGGCGAGAGCTGAATAATCAGCAAGTGTAAACGCGCAGGAAACACTGAGCTCGACTTGCTGCGTAGGAACACAGCTGATCACTGGAGCAACGTAGTCGGTAACATTTGAAGGCGAACTCTCATTATGGAACCGGTCAAGGGCGGTGATGGCGTAGTAGTACGTTGTGTCTTTTGGGAGATTTCGGTCTATATAAGCAGAGGCAGGTGCCTGCAGGATTGCAACAATATTAGCCGGGTCGGAATAGTTAATGACCGGGTTTTCCGAACGGTAGATTACAAACTGTTTTACTTTATCGAATTCGTTCAGCACATCGGTTGGCGGATTCCATGCGAGAGAGACCGAATCCCAGTTATGCTGAACGCCACTTAATGCGGTAGCAGCATCCGGAGCCATGTCATCCCGCCACGGCATGCGCGGCAGCAAGGCGGGATATTTGTAGAAATTGGTGCGTAACGAATCGCGGAAGCCAAGCTTGTTGTTCAGCAGGCTGGTAGTGTTGTAAACTGCCTGGCCGTAAATGTTTGCGTACAGTGGATTCCGATTCAGGCGAACCTCATTGGGAATCATAGAAGGATTTGCCCAGTTGGCTCCCTGGAGCGGATCATTTACTTTATAGCCAGCAAGGCCGACATAGATGTGGCGACCATAGGCGTTGTTGTTCCACCAGGGTACGACCACGGAATAATTTGCGCCAGGCTGGCCAATGTACCAGTAGACCTGCGGTGCCAGGTAATCGATCCACCCTTCCTGCAGCCATTTCCGCGTGTCGGCAAAGAGCGTGACATAGTGCTGCAATCCAGACGTGTTGCTTCCGATAGCCGGGTTTGT
The DNA here is from genome assembly GCA_036402075.1 of Chryseosolibacter sp. Taxonomy (GTDB): domain Bacteria; phylum Bacteroidota; class Bacteroidia; order Cytophagales; family Cyclobacteriaceae; genus Chryseosolibacter. The sequence goes on from DASWTP010000059.1 coordinate 5,244, forward strand.
GCTGTTCCGGTAAATTCCTGATGGTGACACACCAAATTTTACCCAGGGCTTAAGGACCATAAGCGTATCAGCAACGGACTTAATAAAACGACTCACATTATCCCTTCGCCAGTCACCGCGATCTGTAAATCCGCGCGGATCGGCCGCGAATGTTGCGTCATCGTTGTAAGGTGTCACTCCGGCAGGAGCCTGCGGTGGATAGAAGTAATCGTCAAAGTGAATCCCGTCAAGGTCATAACGCGAGACCACATCCCCGATCACGCGCCTGATGTGGGCCTGAGCCGCTGGAATTCCGGGATCAAGAATGCGAAGGGTTCCCTGGCTGAGTAGCCATTCCGGGTGCTGCCTGGCCACGTGATTCGGAGCAAATGTGTTGATCACATTAAAATTGTTGATGGCACGATAGGGATTGATCCAGGCGTGAAGTTCCATCCCACGCTTATGACATTCATCAATGATAAATTTTAACGGGTCCCACACCTTCGTGCCCGAAGGCTCGGTCATACTAAGTTCAGTCGGGGCTTTGCCCTGGGTGCCCGTCATGTCGGCCGACCACGGTTCAATGTTACTTTGATACATGGCATCGCATTGACTGCGGATTTGGAAGTAAATGGTGTTGACACCAGTAGCCTTATGGTGATCAAGAATGGCAACGAGTGCCGCACGCTGTAAAGGCACGGGTTCTGTTCGGATCTTCGGCCAGTCTATGTTTGCATACGTGGCAATCCACGCGCCACGTACCTCACGCTTCGGAGCCTGGGCATACACCGAAACACAAAAGGCGATGATCGGCAAAAAAAGGAGGAGACATCTTTTCATAAGGAGTTATGTTAGGTTGTTTGGAAAAACAAACGTCTATTGCGTGACAACAACTCTAACGCTCCTATACCTGTTCGAACATTTATTCTGCGTTGCTGCCTGATTAAATGTCATTCATTTTCATCAGCAGGGAATCACTGAAAAAGGTGATTTGGATGACTCATGGTTTTGCGTGAGTAGAATAAACCACAACGATTAAAAAGGAAACCCACACTGGTAGCGCTACCGTTGACCTCAATTTCATCTTTTTGTATCTTCGGCTTTACCAAACCCTCAGCCTGATGAATGCAGACGACATTGTCCTTGATAATCGTTTTCTCACCACCAAAGAAATTCAGCTGTATGACGACACGGAGCTTTTCGATGAAGTGCGCAAGGTCCCTGCTGGAACACTCCTGCCCTACGATCGCAAACTAATCCGGCATAACCGCAGAATTGCGCAAGCTATCGAAGAAAATGGGATGTATTCCTACTTCCAATATTCGGGAGCTACCCGACAATGCGAACATTGCGTGGTGGGTGAACGTGGACTTGACGTGCTCGATATCCATCCCGACCGGCTCACAGGTGCCGACATTACAGTAGCAAAAAAACAGTTCAGGGATGCGGACCGGAAACTGGAAAAAAGTGAAATGATCACTGAAAACGGCTATACGCATCTGATGCTCACCGATCGGGCTGACGATAAAGATACCATTCTGCATGTGACCATTCGGGGAAACGTGTTTTATGATCTCCGGCATTTGCCGCCAGGCACCGAGTTCTACATTCTCACAGACACAAACTTTTCGAAAGCAAAGTCGATCGTCTTCGCGGATGGGACGCAGGCGGTACTCTTTCATAAGGAGGGAATGTACAAGGTGGTGGAAGATGCATCGGCAAAATTCTATAAGGTCATCTCCGTCCTCGTTGCCTTTACGATCTTTTTCGGAGGGATCTTTGTAATTGCTGCAAACACAGGATATATCGTCATTATCGGCATCATCATGATCCCCGTAACCATTTTTCTCACGGCTATCCTTGTCGCCCCGGTTATCTGGACGATCGATTTTACAAAACGGTTTTTTTAGCGCTGTCGCATAGACTTTGGCTCACATTGAACCGGCCTGGCACGAGATATGCTGCAAGATGCCCAACTGCATGTCCAATAGGCATTCCGTTGGATGCATGCAGGAAACCTAAAAGACCCAACCTATGAGACTTCTGATTATTGCATCTTTTGCAATGCTGACACCCTTTTTTTCAACGGCCCAATTTTCAAAAGGCGACAAGACGATTGGAGGCTTCTTTTCGATCTCCGCGGAAAGAACCCCTCCAAGTTCCATTACAGGCATCGAAACAAGCTCAAAAGGCTTTTCACTTTATCCGCATATCGGTTTTTTTCTTAATGAACGGGTTTCAATCGAAGTGGGACCTGGCTTTACAGCATACACCCAACGCGTATCGTATCCAAACTCACCCGAAAACTTCTATCGCTCAAACTGGTTCGGTGTAAGCCTGAGAGCTCGAAAGTATGCAGGCATTGCCGAGGGCTTTCTTTTTTCTATAGTAGCGTCTGCTTCATACGGAAACGGATACTCGCAGGCGTCAATGTCAGCGGAAAAATCCAGGAACAATTCCGCCTCGGTGAGTGTAGCCCCTGCGTTTCATTTCTTCCCCACAAAGAATTGGTGCATAGAAGGTGGAGTTGGCTCGCTTAGTTTTAGCCGATCGTATCAAAAGGCCACCGATACAGCGTCAAAGCATTTCTACCTCGGCTTAGGCACGGTTAGCTTCGGACTCGCGTACTATATCCGTCAATAAAGGTTTGCAACGACAACGGGAGTCACGCTTCTTCTGAGTCGATGAGATCCAGCGGAGTGTTCTGCTTTTTACATTTCGGACAAATAAAGACACCAGTCCTGGCCTCATGGGCGTTCAGGCTAAGCTCCTCGTTGCAGAACTGACATCGCGTATACCTATCCTCCACGACCAGCGTGCCGGCTACATGGTCTCCAACACGCTGGTTGTTTTGTGAACTCTTCATCACGATTATCCCAACCAGGCCGACAAACGAAAGATCTATAAAATCAAACAAATGGCGTAAGAACGAAGTGCCCATACCGATGTCACGGCCCTGCGAGGACGTTACCCGAATGCCCAGGATTTTCTTGCCGAGAGTTTGTCCGAAAAAACCTTCGACAACAGGAAAGTACAAGAGCCAGATGAAAAGTATTGGAAACGCTCGCATCCCTTCAGCCGTGTAGCCGCCTTCCCCATTCGGCTCACCGAAGGCGATGAGATAAAAAGCAAACAATCCGGTATATACAGTGTAATCAATCAGCGCGGCAAGCACTCTCTTTCGAACTTTCGCAATGTTTTCCATGGGCTAGCATTAGTTAAAACACATTAGTCATCTGCGTCCGGCCAACTTACGCGAGCCAATCCAATACGCGATACCGAACCGGAGCGTGTAGACGTCATCAAAAAACCGGTACTTTAGAAATGCATTCACCTGTTGGCGCAACGGAATTGCCGGGTTCCTGATATGTTCTTTGTTATACTGGTAATCAAATACCCTGAGTGGCACGTTCAGATCAAGGTAAAGGCGTTTTGTGATATCGTATGTAATCCTGGGTGTAATGACAATGCCAGCGCCAAACCAACTTCGCGTGGAGGGATACGCTACGCTAACAGTAGGCGTGTAGTCGATTTGCACATAGTATGGATGGAGTCCGGCACCGAGGCTCAGGCCAAGTGGGCTGTTACCCCGCGTTAACGACTTCGTAAGCTCATAGCGGAAGGAATAGGCACTGGCTTGACTTTGAAACCTGGGGTCCTTTGTGATTTTTCGATGCATGGGGAACTGCAAGTCGTCAGCTGCTTTGCCAAACTCCGGAAGAAAAAGCTCTAGCTCGTGGATGAATTCTTTCTCAAGCGTCAAAGCCATGCTAAATCTGCTAAAACCTACTACTCTCCTTGTTTCGCTGGTTTGATTTTTCCACGGTTCAGCAACGATCAGATTGTAGGTATCCGTATTCTGGTAAACTTTGATGGAAAACTGCCGCTGGGCAAATGAAGTGAGGCAACTTAGCGCCAGGGCGAAGGTTAGGGTCTGTTTCATTTAATGGGGACAAGATATTACTTAGATCGGTCAGAACGCAAAAAATTGCGCCTCTAGCGGATTTTTTCGCGTTCTCATGGCCGATTAAAAGTGTCTGTAACCGTAGCAAATCAGGCGGCATATTTTTTTTATCAAAGCACTTTGAAGTTAAAAGTACTTTTTAATACCTTTACACTGTAGCAGGAATAAAACCACTTAAAATCTATATACAGAAATGACTCAGGCAAATCAAACTAAGACGCCCGGGCGCAACTTGCCCGGCACGCGAATGATTATTGGTGCAGGAATTGGCCTGCTTGTAATCTCGTTCTTTCTCATTCCGTCAGAGGCAAAACCCGAGTGGGGTAAATTCTGGATGATCAGGCCCTTGCTGATTGCGCCTTTTGCGGGTGCCATGGGTGCCCTTTGCAACTACCTGATCTTGAATTACCATGACGTTGTTGGAGTCAATAAAACTGTTGCGCGGATCCTGGCTGTCCTCGTGCCGATTGTTGGTATGTGGATGGGAATCGTTCTCGGGCTCGATGGTACAATGTGGGATTAACGAACTCACTTCTCAAAAATTTATTCACCGGATCAGCCATGAAAGAAGACATACTTCAACACATCAGCAACGCCCGACAACTCGAAAAGCTTTATCGATCGGACAAGTCGCAATTTGCCAAAGAGTTTCTCGCGCTGCCCGCGGAATTGCGTCTAACGCCACTCGGTGAATTCTGGACCGAGCGACTTAGCTACGAGGCGGACGAACTAAGCTGGGGTTCACGCACCGACTTGCTGTTTGTGATTGTCGCGGCCATCATTGCGGGATCGCTGGCAAAACTTCCTCACCTGCTAAACATCGATGAGGAATTCTTTTACCCGAGAAATATTGGTTTTATCGTCTTCCCCGTTTTCATGGCGTACTTCAGCTGGAAGAATAAACTCGCCTTAAAGAATGTGTTGATCATTGTCGGAGCGTGTCTCACAAGCCTGGTCTTCATCAACCTCTTCCCTGCCAAAGAGAGTGACACCCTTATTTTGTCGTGCATCCACCTGGCGTTACTCCTGTGGGCAATTGTTGGATTTGCGTTCGTTGGCGACATCAAGAATAACGTTCAAAAACGTCTAGCGTATTTAAAGTTCAATGGCGACCTGGTTGTGATTACTGCGCTTATCTGCATTACGGCCGGCATTATGACTGGAGTAACCATTGGACTTTTTTCCGTAATCGGACTTCATATCGAGGAGTTTTGGTTTCAAAATGTTGTGGTATTTGGACTACCCGCTGCACCAATCATGGGCATGTTCCTGATCAATGCCAACCCACACCTGGTCGGCAAAGTCTCCCCGGTGATTGCCAAACTCTTTAGCCCGCTGGTGCTGGTGATGCTGATCGTATACCTCGTAGCCATGATGTATTCTGGCAAGGATCCGTATCGCGATCGGGAATTCCTGCTCATCTTTAACGCATTGCTCATCGGGGTGATGGCCATTATTTTCTTCTCGATTGCCGAAACCTCACGGAACAGGAGCACCCGCGCTGAAATAACCGTCCTCCTTTTGCTGTCAATCGCAACCATTGTTGTAAACGGTATAGCACTTTCGGCTATCCTGTTCCGAATTTCCGAATGGGGATTCACACCGAACAGGACAGCAATATTAGGTGGGAACGTGTTGATCCTTATACACCTGCTCTTGGTTGCACTTCAGCTCTTCAAAGCATGGTCGGCACCTGATGGCTTAACGAGCGTAGGCAAAACCATTGCGTCATACCTGCCGGTGTATGTCATCTGGGCAATCGTGGTTGTCTTTGTCTTCCCGTTGATTTTTGGATTCCAGTAGCAAGAGCCGAGCTTCCGCTACGCAAGAGCTTGTTATGTATTCCACAATTCCCGGAAACGTGGCATTGGGTATACGAAACGTGCAGTCTTAGCATGCTTAATCAGTCACCTTCATGACCCGCATCACTTCCTGCATCGTTTCCTTCGGACCGATCCATTTTTCAATACTTTGCCTGATGAGTTCAATCATCTCTCTGACAACTTCCTTTCGATAACCAAACTTGATGGCGAAGATCTCGCAAAGCCGGAGTTCCTCCGAATGAACATTCTTATCGACCGACATCATATGAACAAGATCGTAGAGCTGAGAAAAGCGTTCGTCCCAACTGCGTGGCACTTCAAAACGAATAGTTGTCATATTGTTCTGAATGGATTTCAGTTCAGAAGTTGAAATATGATTGCGTTGCGCTGCGTACTGAAGCAGGCGTTGCTCTTCCGGGCTCAGGTTTCCATCTGCTGCCGCAATCTCGATCAAATTGCGCATATGACTTTTTGCGGTAGCTTTTCCGAGCTTAAAAAGGGCAAGTATCTCTTTGAAATTCATAGAAGGAAAAAATACGGGAGGCGTCTCGTCTTTGCGAGTGCCAATCGTTAAGTGGGCAGTTGCTGCCAGCGAAACGCCACCGGAACCCAACGAAAGGCTTGTGGCGAAAGAAAGTCAAACAAAGAGGTCCGATGAACACCGTTATTGCCCACCGTCCATACTCATTACGGCCGCCAGCGTCTCGATGCCCGAGAAGAAGTTATCAAGCTTAATGTTTTCATTCTCCGCATGCTGGTTATTGTCGTGGTTGGCAATCGGGACGGTGATCGTATTCGCACCGAGAATATGCTCGATCACATACAGCGGCAGTGATCCACCCATGGTTGGAAGCAGAACTACCTGATCAGAAGTTGTACTTTTTACAGCATGTACTACCTTCGAGGCAATGGGAAGGTCCATGGAGGTTCGTTGAGCGTTGTAGCCATCGCCTTTCTTAATTACCCTGGCCAACTTTGGATACGCAGCACGCTCATCGTCAGTAGGCTCATGCTCAATGACATGGTAGCCCTGATCCCGAATGTGTTGAACAACTTTTTCCTGCTGACGTTTCCAATCGTTGCCGAGAACGAGTCGTAAGTCGAGTACGGCTGTGGCGAAGGTTGGGATTTGGTTCGATGCCATCTTCCCAACATTTCCGCTCTGCATTCCATTGATGTTTAAGGACGGCATGTTGATCGTTTCTGCCAGCAGTTTCCCTTCGTTCTCGGTAACCTTCAGGCCCAGCTCTTTTTTGATCAGCCCGTCCATCACAGGAGCGTTTTGCAGGGCTTCGTTTTCGCGAGCAGTAAGCGGGACCACATCTTCATAAAATCCCTTTATGGTAACTCTGCCGGTGTCGTCTTTCATTGACGCCAGCAACTTTGCCAGCATCAGACCCGGGTTAGGCGCCCAGTTGCCATAGTGCCCGCTGTGCAGTGGGCGCTTAGGTCCATAAACCGTCAAATCTACATGGGCATCGCCACGAACTCCAAAGCAAACAACTTTCTTTCCACTCTGATGCACGGGGCCGTCACAAATAATCCAAAGATCAGACTTCAGCATCGGTGCGTACTTCGACAGCATGCGACTTAAATTCGGAGAACCGGCCTCCTCCTCACCTTCGAAGAAAAACTTGATGTTGTAATGCAGTTTTTGCTTTGTAGCCTGAACTGCTTCGAAGGCATTCAGGATCGCAAGCACGCCAGCCTTGTCGTCAGACGCGCCACGAGCATAAACACGGTAATGAGGCTTGAATTCCGAAGCTGGTTCCAGGCGTTTCCCTTTCTCATATGTATCGGAATATAAGACAGGATTGAAAGGTGAAAGACCTGCCGCCCATTGTGATGGATTAACAGGCTGACCATCGTAATGCGCATACAGGATGACAGTTTGTTTTGCTCCCGGCACGAGAAATTCGCCATAAACGACTGGCGGAACACCACGCTCATCACCTTCCAGCAATTGCACGTTTGAAATTTTTCGTTTCCTCATCATCTCCATAATGAGCACTGCATTCTTTCGGATATTAATGGAATCGGTCGCCACGTTCGGAATTGCCAGGAAGTCCATGAACTCACGCATCAATGGCCCTTGACGCTCCGCAATGTATTTTCGAACACTCATAGTTGCAGGCGATTGCGCAAAACAACATGCAGACAGAAAAACTAATGCGGACGTAATTAATGTTCTCATCAGGCTGGATTATCTGACCTTAATATAACGCATTGCAAGGAAACTCGGTGACATATCAACAATGCGCCCTTCACTCCGATGATGGATACCTGCGCGAGCATCCATCCCGGCATAATTGCTGGATTAAATCAGCTGCACCTAATACCTGACTTTCTTGTCCGGGAACAACGTTAGCTTGTCGGCAACTGCTGGTGGTCAACGATTTGTGCGGTCGGCTGCCCTTAAATTTTTTATATATTTGTAGAATTAGTATGCCTCTCATGAACCAAAACACCAACGTTAAGCGCTCCCAAAACATCGTTGTTCTGCTCTTATGTGCTCTGCCTTTGATTGGATTCGCGCAGGAAGAAGCGATCACAGCCACTGGTAAGAAGGTGATCCTGTTTCCCGATAGTACCTGGAAGTTGAAACCGGAAACATTTGACTCCGACACGGTACTGGCAGATAGCCTGACGATCAAGCCGAAGGTCGAGAGGCCAAAAAACTATACGGATACACTCACGGGTTTCAAAGGATTCCTCAAACCTGAAATGAAAGTGCTCACACTCCCCGAGCAGTCGTTTGGCCTGTATGAATTCCGCGTAAAGGTGAATAAGCAAGGCTTTGTCAAAGAAGTGATTACGCTCAAACGAGGCATCAATGGTGATGCGGAGCGGATGATACGTGATGCGATCGCGAGGATGAAATTTCTTCCCGATGGCTCCATTGTACCACCCCTCACCGAAGGAGTTGTGCGAGTGGTTGTGAAGGACTGACAATCGCGGGGAAACATCAGATCATATTGTTTGCCAAGTCACCAACGAAGGTACTTATTCAATGACCATTGAAGCGAGATTAGAAAATTCAGGGGCCACGCATCACGTGCTGGTAAGTACAAATGCTGCGGCAAAGCAACTGGCGGTCCCTGCAAAAAACGAAGGTAGAGGCTCTGCAATAAACGGTGGAGAGTTTTTAGCTACGGCTATTGCGACCTGCTTTTGCAATGACATTTATCGCGAAGCAATCCGCAGGAAAATAGAAGTTCGTTCAATCACGGTACATGTCACTAGCATATTCGGTGGCGAAGGCGACCCGGCAAAAGAAATCGTCTACTCCGTCAAGATTGATTCTCCCGCTTCCGAATCTGAGATCAACAAACTGATTCACGATGTTGACAAGATCGCGGAAATTCATAACACGCTCAGACGAGGGATTGATGTCACGCTGAGAGTTTAAGGTGTATCGGCACACCTCAATCTGCTCGAATCAGCTTGGCCTAAAGTGTTAATGATTCAAGCGGCAGTGCCTGCGCAAATAATATGCGCAATCAGCCATAGCCTTTGTCGCATCTGCCCTCGCCTATATCTACCGAGGCGTTGTAAATTTGACTACATCAAATCTAAAACGCTTATGAAAACAACCTATCATAGTTTCGCAAACGGCCTTTGGTTCGACAGCGAAGCGGAGGAAGCTGCCAGATTTTATACGTCAATCTTTCCCAACTCGAAAATGGGCTTCGTCAGTCACTACGGAAAAGAAGGTTTTGAAATTCATGGCCAGCCGGAAGGCAAAGTAATGTCGGTGAATTTCAACCTTGCCGGAACTGAATTCCAGGGAATCAACGGTGGACCCCTATTTAAGAAAAATCCCTCCATATCGTACTTTGTTGTGTGCGAAACTGAAAAAGAGACAGACACGCTATGGAGTGCCCTGCTTAATCAAGGCTCTGTGCTCATGCCGCTCGAAAAGCAGGATTGGAGTCAGAAGTATGGCTGGGTGCAAGATAAGTATGGGCTGTCGTGGCAAATTTCACTGGGAAAGATCTCAGACGTTGGCCAAAAGATTACCCCATCGTTTCTTTTTGTTGGGGATTGCTTCGGCCGTGCCGAGGAAGCCATTAAGTTCTACACTTCAATATTCCCAAAGTCTTCTATCCAGGGTGTGATGAAAGGACCGGATGGAAAAGTTATGCATGGTCAATTTCAGCTGAACGACAAAACATTTATGATCATGGAAAGCGGTGACAAACATGACTTTGATTTTAACGAAGGAATATCCATTATCGTGAACTGCACTACCCAAAAAGAGATTGACCACTATTGGGATAAACTGACTTCCGGAGGCGGGAAGGAAATTGAGTGCGGTTGGCTGCGAGATAAGTTCGGAGTAGCATGGCAGGTAACTCCGATTCAGCTCGAAGAAATGCTGATGTCACCAAACAAGAATAAAACAGAACGGGTAACAAAGGCGTTTCTTCGGATGAAAAAGTTCGACCTCGCCACGCTGGAGGAAGAATTTGCCAGAGGGTGAATACAAATGACGAATAGGAAATGACGAGTGACGAATAAAATGCAAAAAACCGCTAATCGCATTTTAACCAAAATTCCAAACGGGGCACGGCAGCAATTCTCTACATGCCTCCGTTTGGAATTTGTGCTTTCGAACCCTACATGTTCGTTATGTCCTTCCCCGCCTTCACGTCTGCCACCATTTTCTCAATATAGGCCTTCGTGTTGCTGTCTTTTGAAATAGCGAGAGCCTTGTCACCAAATTTCACAGCTTCTTTGGTGTTCCCGATCGCTGCGTTGCCTCTTATCATGCCAATAAGCGTATAGATGTCGTTGGGATTTTTAGCGTAAGCCATCTTATAAACGTCAAACGCCTCCTTATTCTTCTTTTGGCGCAGGAGGTTTCGCCCATAAATGTAGAGCTGCAACGTGGTTGCCATGGGATAGGCCTTGTTCATGATGGAATCCGCCTCTTTTTTGCGATTCAGTTTTTCGAGCAGGCCCGCGTACGTTGAAAGTGTCTGAAAATTAGCCTCCCCGAAAAAAGTATTGATGGAACGATCTGCCCAGCTAAGTCCTTCCTCGAGGTTAATATTGTTGACCAGGCAATAATTAGCCGCGGTATTCATGTTCTGCCAGTAGCGATAAAAGGACCCCATATTAAATTCCCTGCGGAAGGAAGCGATTTGTTCCTTTTGGAGATCAACCGAAACAGTAAACGGTATCTTAACTTTTTCCCACTGAAGGGAAATAACTGCGCTGTTCTCTTTCTGATCGCTGAACTCATATTTGAGGCGTTCTACGCTCTCATTCACTTTGACAACAGGAACATCCACCCGCAAAGCGTCATCCTTGGGGTCGTAATAAAAGCTGCCCCAGGCTGTGCTGTGCCTGGAAAAGATCAGGGTTGCTTTTTCAGGACCCATTGCAATAAAGAAACCATACTTCCCTGCAGGTAACGGTTTTCCTTCAACGGAGACCTCGGTGGAAAATTCAAAAGTGGTATTCTCGTTAGCACCCGCGCGCCACGGAGCAGCCTTACTTGTCCCGTAGTCCAGGTCGGCAAAGCCATAGTGAACCACCCCGCCCCAGATTTTTCCTTCACGGCCGTTTACTGCCGGCCTGTCGTAATCGATTCGAACGTCTGTAATGCCGATTCGCTCCGACACGGAAGCCTTCTTGTTTCCACCGGCTGGTGGCATGGTGATCTGAGCCGTGCAAATGACAGAAGTCAATGCACACACGAGAAGAATTGTAAAATGCTTTTTCATAATGTGAGCTTTGTTTGTCTAAAATTGAAGAAACCGATCCTATTGATATGTTCAAACGCAGTTCAAGGTGGTTCAAAGCGGTTTCAAAATTCCGTTAAAAGGAGGTGCACGCGAGATCGAGTGTGTTGGGGGATTGAGTGCTTCCGGCTGGAGGGTGAGAAGTTGTGTTGGTGACTAAAATAGAAAAGTTATCTTTGAAACTTAGTCACCGCGATTTGGATATCAGAACGGTAAATGTCACCCGGTATGTCACGCCCCTCCGCGAGGGCGGCTCCTTGCCAGCCATTGTGGAAGCTGATGACCAGTTCCTTTATGTTCTCAAGTTCCGCGGGGCGGGTCAGGGAACGAAAGCGCTGATTGCTGAATTTATCGGCTGCGAAATTGGTCGGGCCCTGGGATTCCGTGTCCCGGAAGTCGTCTTCGCTTCGCTCGACAGTTCGTTCGGCAGAATCGAAGGGGACGAAGAAATTCAGGACCTCTTGAAGGCAAGCGTTGGAACTAACCTGGGTGTGCATTTTCTTTCCGGAGCGATCACCTTTGATCCGGTGGCAAACAAACCTGATCCGCTGACGGCCTCCAAAATCGTGTGGCTCGATGCACTGCTCATGAACGTTGACCGAACAGCGCGTAACACAAACATGCTCATGTGGCACAAGGAGCTGTGGCTCATAGACCATGGCGCCTCGCTGTATTTTCACCATTCCTGGAACGACTGGAAAAATGGCGCAAAACTTTTTCCAAAAATCAAAGACCATGTGCTTCTGCCCCTCGCATCCCAACTGCCAGAGGTGGATCGCGGCTTTGCGACCGTTCTATCAGCACAGTTAATCCGGGAGATTGTTTCGGCTATCCCGGCTGACTGGCTGAACGATGGATCTCCGTTCGAGACTGCCGAAGAACACCGGAATGCGTACATGGAATTTTTACTTTCGCGAATTTCACAGTCAGAATTATTTGTAAAGGAAGCAAACGATGCCAGACAATCACTTATTTGAATATGCGGTGATCCGGGTTGTTCCGAAAGTTGAGCGCGAAGAGTTTATCAACATCGGTGTGATCCTGTATTGTCCGGCTCAGAAGTTTCTGAATTGCATGCTTGCGCTTAATGAGAAAAAATTAAATGCTCTGTGTTGCGATGTTGATATTGACGACCTGAAGGAGCACATGCGGTCGTTCGAAAAAATCTGCAAGGGTGGAAATGATGCCGGACCCATTGGAAAACTCGGTCTTGCAGAGCGGTTCCGGTGGCTTACGGCTACACGAAGTACGATCCTGCAAACATCAAAAGTGCACCCCGGACTTTGCCACGATGCACTTGAAATGCTACACCGCCTGCATCAACAGCTGGTTTTATAAGCTACTCGATTTCCTTCTTTTTCTCTTTCGTTTTCTGCTTCAACTCCTCTTTTTCTTCCTGGCGTTTCAAACGATGCTCTTCCTTTGCCTCTTTGTTTCGCTCTTTCAGTGACGACTTAAGTTCCTGTTTGTACTCCTCTTTTTCCTTTTCACGTTCTGACTTGACCTCATGTTTGCGAGCCTTCATTTCTTCTTTATGGGCTTCACGTTCGCGCTTGATTTCATCCTTGTGCTCTTTCTGGTGCTCATGATGGTTGTGACTTACGTTCAGACGAACAAGCCCTTCGCGATCGATGTCGTTGTCGTTGTCGTTGTCATTTTCGTTGTCATTCTCATCTTCTGAGTCAAAGTCTGAATCGTCAATATCAATATCCATGTCAACGTCCTCATCAAAATCGATGTCGAGGTCCTCATCGATGTCAATGTCCTCGTCAATATCTATATCCAGGTCCTCATCGATATCTTCATCAATGTCCTCGTCAATGTCAATGTCCATATCTTCATCAATGTCCTCGTCAATGTCGATGTCGATTTCGTCCTCTTCATCATCTTCATCGGCATCATAGATTTTTACCAGACCTGCGGTTGGCGATGGGTTAGGCTGCGGGTTTGCCTGGCCAAACGTTGTATTAAAAGCGAAGAAGGAAACGATAATTCCCACGATCACTAGCAAGCTTCTTGAGTTGTTCATAACAAGGATGTTTGAAAAGAATACTGGGGGTAGCGTATAAAGTTACAGAATACGACACAATTTTTCGAGCAATTCTGGTCACCGGGCTCCAAGTGGCAGGTTTCAGGCCGGTTTTGATGATCGCGGAACAGACGTGTTACTTGCCACTTGCAACCTGAAATGTGCTGCCATTACTGTCAATTGACCCTGAACGTCTCCACAGGGTTCTTGCTGGCGGCCCGGAACGATTCGAAACTTATCGTGAGCCACGCGATCAAAAACGAAACTGCTCCTGAAATCACGAAAACAAGCACTCCTGGTGTGATTTTATAGGCAAAGCCCTCCAACCAGCGGGTCATAAAATAGTATCCCAACGGCACGGAAATCATAAACGAGATCAGGATCAGCTTGATGTATTCCTTCGATAGCATACCCACGATGCTTTCCACTGAAGCTCCCACAACCTTTCTGATGCCGATTTCTTTTGTCTTTCGTTCTGCCACATATACCGAAAGTCCGTACAGCCCCAGGCAGGAAATCAGCAGCGCCATAATGGTTGAGATTGACAGGATAGTAGATGTGCGTTGCTCCGCAGAATACAGTTGTTTAAGGTTGTCGTTGAGCGGAATGCTTTCAAAAGGGGCATTGTTGATACGGTCATCCCATAGTTTTTTCATTTCATAGGTAACAGCCTGGTAGTCGTGCATATTGATGGTGGCTGCCATGTATGGAAAAAAGTTACGGTTGCCCGCGAAGATAAAGAGCATCGGGCCGATCTCGCGATGAAGGGAAAACTGATGGAAATCCTTCACCACACCGATCACCGTAAATTCGTAACGCTCACTTCCCGGTTCAAAATATATGGTTGCGCCCACCGCCTCGCTTAATGGAATGTCAAAGGCTTTCAGGCTGGCTTCATTTAAGATGATCTTCGTTGTGTTGACCGTATCCCCCGGAACATTGTCCTGTCCAATAATGAAATCCCTGCCCGCAATCAACTCGATATTCATTGTCTTAAAATAGTCGATGTCTACGTTGACAATGTCATGTTTCAATGATTGGTCGTTTGTCCACCCCTTCTTGTAAACTCCCCAATCGCGGAAAAGTGGCGTGGATGGAATGCTGCTTGTAGCGGATACAGCCTTGACTCCGCGGATGTTCTCGAAAGAAGATTTCAGGGTTGTATACTGCGAAGTCGCCTGGGCAGTTCGCATCGGAATCATGATCACTTCGTCAGTATTGAACCCCAACGACTTCGATTGAATGAAGTTGAGCTGTTGCTGAATAATAAAAATGCTCGAGATCAGCGTTATGGTGATAACAAACTGAAATACCACGAGTCCTTTTCGCAACCATTGCGATCCGTCAGTGCTGAGCGATTTGCCTTTCAACACCTGCGTTGGCTTAAGTGACGACAGGAAAAAAGCAGGATAGCTTCCTGCCAGCAAGCCGGTTACAATGGCAATGGCCAGTGTCGCCCCGACAAGGGATGGCAGATTATTGCTGTTGAACTCAAGTTGTTTCTGCATCATGGAGTTGAACGATGGAAGTGCAACCGCCACCATGCCAAATGCGAGCGCAAGGGAAAACAGAACGATAACAAAAGATTCCCCTAGAAATTGACGAATCAGGCTGGTACGAAACGCGCCCATGGATTTACGGATTCCCACTTCACCCGCACGTTGCGCTGATTTTGCCGTGGTGAGGTTCATAAAGTTGATACACGCCAGCAGAAGAATAAAGATCCCGATTGTTCCTATTATGTAAATGTAGGTGATGCTGCTTCCGCTTTGGCCCGTATACGACCCGCTCAGCTCCGAATAAAGTCTGATTCTTTCAAGAGGCTGGAGCAACAACGTCTTGCTTCTGCCAGATGCCTTTAATTCCTCTCCGGCATGCGTCTCTACTAACCGAGGCAGCTTCGTTTCAACGCTTTTCCAGTCTGCAGGATCTTTCAGCTTGAGGTAGCTGCCAACGATGTTGTTGTTGGCCCAAGTGGTTTGCGACAGCACCCATCTGCCCCACCCCTGGCTGTTCATCGTCATGTAAATATCGTTGTCAACGTGCGATGGCACGCGCGGTTTTGCTACTACACCGGTAATTCTAAAGGTATCAGAGGTTGTTCCGCTGTTGATAATCAGTGCTTCGTCAAGGGCGCTGTTCGTTCCAAAAATCTTTTGCGCGAGATTCTCCGAGATAACCGCTGACGAGGGCGCATCGAGTGCGGTATTCCGATCGCCTTCCAATAGCGAGTATGGAAACACGTCAAAGAATGTTGAGTCTACCAGTACAGCTTTCTTTTCGAAGAACGATTTGTCTTTGTATAAAACAATGTTGACTTCTGTATTCAACGGAGGCATTACACGCGTAAATGTTTCGATTTCCGGCAATGCTTGTGCGAGCCCGGGCGCAATGGCCGGGGAGGCATTTGGCCCAAGCTCAGACTTTCCATCACGCGTAAACTGGGTGTTAATGCGAAAGACTTTTTCATACCCGAGAAAACCTTTCTCATAACTCATTTCGTCCTGAATGTACAGGGTAATGAGGGTGCAGCAGGCAATCCCGGTCGCCAGGCCGAGGATATTGATGAGCGAGAAAATTTTGTTCTTGACTAATAATCGCAGGGCGATAACAATGTAATTCTTGAGCATACTTTAGGGTTAAGAATGGTTACCAGGGAAACTCCCGGAAATGAGAATGGTTACAGCTTTCTTTTGATAGACAGGCCATAATCTGCCGAAGGCTGAGCTGGCGTGAAGAACGGTAATAACATTCGGATAAACGGTTGAACAAGCAAGACAGGCAAGTGAAGGGAGCCCTTGAGCTACGCGATGTGTCTATCGTTTCTTAAATTTTTCCTCCCACCGATTTGCTTCTCGCTGTCGCTTGATCGTACCTGAAGAAATAGCAGAAGCAAGTTTCTCATTCATCGGCCCTTTGGACGTGAGGTGATAAAGTCCGCAGTCATCACAGCGATAGATCGCGACAGGCGCACTGCCCGGATGGTATTCATTCTTTGACCAAAGCTCGATCAGCACATCCTCCGCAATTGCCGTAGACGCATAGACAATCTTCCCCGAAGGACACGAACGCGTGAACATTTGCAAAAGTAGTCAGGAATCGGGAATTGGAAAATCAGGAATTGGGAATTGGGAATTAGGAATTAGGCATTGGGCATTAGGCAGGGCGTGCACCGCAACTCCGCTCAAGCGTCAGCGCGCCTACTCCCGCCAAGCCGCGGTGGTTGCGCACTTAACGCTAACGTTCTGTTTTGACGAGACCCGGCACCCTGGTACTTCCAACAAGTCGCACCGCGGCCTCGCAAGTGAAAACTGTAATTCATTCCCGACACTCCGACTAAGCCGCGAAACAAAACCTTTGCGGTAAAATGCATTTCATTTTTCGGTGATCCTTCCTTTGCGGTAAGATACATTTCCGACCTATTGCTCCTTCAACGCATTTACCGGGTTTGCGCGCGCAGCTTTGAAGGACTGAATTCCAACCGTCAAAAGCGACAACGAAATGATCATCAACGCTGCCTTGATAAATAGGCACGGTGTAATATCGATGTGATAAGCAAACTTTTGCAGCCATTCTTCAGCCGCATAGTAGCTCAACGGAATCGCGATCACAAAAGCGAGGCCGATCAACAGCAGATAGCTTCGCGAAAGTCCAAAGACCAACGTGGCATCGGCCGCGCCAAGAACTTTGCGGATGCTGATCTCTTTATACTTCTGTGAAGTGCTGTACACAACGAGTCCGAACAAGCCAAGGCAGGCAACAAAGATTGTGAAGCCTGTGAAAAACGTGAACAACACGGCTAACTTTTCTTCGGACTTATAAAGACGATCAAAGTTGTCATCGATAAAGCGATATTCGAAAGGCCACTCAGGATTGAATTTCTTCCAGGTGGTTTCAAGGTGTTCAATCGTTTCCTGTACATTCTCGCCTTTGATGCGGAAGGAGATCGAGCTATAGCCTGGAGGAAAAATCTGTAAGAACACAGGTGTGATATTTTCGCGGAGGCTGTTAAGATGGAAGTCTTTCACCACACCTATCACCTTGCCTTCCTTAAGTGAGTCTGGCTGGTCCCAGCGATTCCAGGCCACGCGGTGCTCGAGCGCATCCTCGGGATTCGTGTGTCCAAGTATTTTTGCGCCCTGCTCCGTCACAATGAACGCATCACGAACGTCAGAAGGCCTGTTTTTATCAAACTCGCGTCCTGCAATCAGCGTTAACCCGAGGGTTTTGATATAGTCATGATCCACCATGAGCATAGACGTTGGCAAATCCTTTCCGTTCTCAGTATCCTTGATGCCGTCTCCGGCAAATGCTTCGCCCGGGAGCCCATACTGAAACGATGAACTGATGATGTTCGGATGATTCTCGAATGCGTGTTTCGTTGTTTCCAGATTGTCGCCCATATTTCCCCTGATCTGGATTGCAACAACATTGTCTTTTATAAATCCCATGTCCTTTGTTCGAAGGTAATGGTGTTGTTCGCCAACAATCAATGACGCCATGATCAGGATAAATGACAGAATGAATTGCAGCACTACAAGTCCCTTGCGAAGCATAGTCTTGCCCGAACGCCCGGATTGTTTATTCGAAAGGATTTGCGCAGGCTTGTATCCGGAAATGTAAAATGCAGGGTATGCTCCAGCGGCAATGCCCACAACAATGGCAGAGAGCAAGAGCAGGACGATCACCAACGGGTTTAAGAAGATGCCATATGGGATATTCTTTTCAGCAAAACTATTTAAAGCAGGCAGTACCAGTTCAGCAATAAGTCCACCAATCAGGAGCGCGATAAATGACACGATAATCGATTCGCTGATGAACTGGTAGATCAGTTGCGTACGAAATGCGCCTACAACTTTACGAACCCCAACTTCCTTTACTCTGGCAACGGCACGCGCAGTCGATAGATTAATGAAGTTAAGAATTGCGATAACAAGGATGAATATTGCCGTGGCCGAGAGTATGTACACGGTTTGGGCGTTACCGCGAACTGCAATGTCCCACTGCTGATCGGAAGCATGGAGATGCACATCCGTAACAGGCATGAGATGCGGAATGTAATACGTGTTCATCTCCTTGGTTGCTGGCCAGGCATGACGTTCGGCAAAGGCTTTCAACTTCGGTTCCAACTCAGCGGCATCCACCCCTGGCTTCAATTCAACATACGAATGAAATTGATTCCAACGCCAGCTTTGCATTCGCTCCGGGATCGCCTTGACAAGGTATTCCATCGCAATGAAGTAATTCAACTGGAGGTGCGAGTGCGCGGGAAAGTCTTCGAACACCGCGCTGACTTTAAAATCCTGGTCGAATATCTGCATCGTTTCCCCTACCGCTGGTTTGTCGCCAAAATATTTCTTTTTGAGCGTGGCATTGATCGCCACCATATTCGGTTCTTTCAAAGCAGTGTTGATATCACCTTCGAGGAGTGTAAGGTCAAACATCTTCAGAATGTAGGGGTCTCCATAACCGCCTTTCGCTTCGGAAAATTTTAGATCCCCGTATTCAAACAGCACCGGGTTATTGAAATTCATAAATCTTGCGTATGCCTCTACTTCGGGAAACTCGGCCTGCATGGTTGGCGCAATCATGGGTGGCACCATGGCACCCTTGCGCTGAAATCCGTCCTGGTTGTAATGATCATTATATACCCGGTACTTACGCTCTACGTTGGTCACATGCTTGTCAAATTGATACTCGTCATACACAAAGAGCGTGATGATGAGAAACGAAGCGATGCTTATGGCCATCCCGCTAATGTTAATGGCTGTAAAGAGTCTGTTCTTGACTAGGTTGCGCAGGCCGATCCGGAGGTAATTCTTTAACATACTGATTCCAATTTGTTGCTGTCAATGCGAAGGCTATACCATTTTGTTAAGTGATTGATAAATAATTACTTCTGTCGACTGGCTCAGGGCACATTGTTTCGTTGTGGAACACTTTTGTGTATCATAGTGAAACAATTACCTTAGCTAAAGATGCAAAAAATTGCAGGCAAGATACTGGTTGTTGATGACGATGCGGACGTGCTGACTGCCGCTCGCGTGGTGTTGCGCCAGCGTTATGAGCACGTTCAAACGGAGGACAATCCGAATCGGGTAGTTTCATTGCTCAAGCAATCTTCATTTGATGTCATTCTGCTCGACATGAATTTTTCCGCTGGAAGATTGACTGGAAATGAAGGACTCTATTGGCTGCAGCAGATTATCGCAGCTTACCCCGATCAGCAGGTGGTGATGATTACGGCTTATGGTGACATCAAGCTGGCCGTGGAGGCGATGAAACATGGAGCTGCTGATTTTATCGTGAAGCCGTGGGATAATGAGAAGCTGGAAGCCACAGTATACGCAGCGTACCAGCATGCCACATCAAAAAAAGAAGTTCGATCATTGAAAAGGCGACAATCCGAATTCTCAAGGCTTGTGAACGACACTACAGGCCAGGTGATAGGAAGTTCAAGGCCATTCATGAATGTGCTTGAAACAGTCGACAAAGTGGCTGGTACTGATGCATCAATTCTTTTGCTTGGTGAGAATGGCACGGGAAAGGAGCTGATCGCCAAAATGATCCACAGCAAGTCAATGCGATCCGATCAGCCCTTTGTGAAAGTGGATGTCGGTTCGCTCTCGCAAAATCTTTTCGAGTCTGAACTATTTGGCCATAAGAAAGGCGCATTCACAGACGCGCGGGAAGATCGGACAGGGCGGATTGAGCTGGCCACGGGAGGCACATTATTCCTGGACGAAATCGGGAATATACCTTTATCATCGCAAGTGAAACTCCTTTCGGTCCTTCAAAACCGGGAAGTGATTCCCCTTGGCAGCAGCACAGCTGTTCCTATCAACGTCCGGCTTATCACGGCAACGAATGTCGACATCCAACAGGCAATCAGCGAAGGACGTTTCAGGGAAGACGTTCTTTACCGCATCAACACAGTGGAGATTGTCTTGCCTCCCTTGCGGGAACGCAAAGAAGACATCCCAGCCCTTGCCCGGCATTTTGTACAGGTTTACTGTGCAAAGTACCGCAAGAACGAAAAACCCGTCTCAGCAGACGCGATGAACTCCTTACAAAACTATTCGTGGCCTGGAAACATCCGGGAACTTCAACATGCTGTAGAACGGGCGGTAATCATGAGCGACAAAAACGAGCTCACCAAAGCCGATTTCCACCTCAGCCCAAAGCGCATCGCTCCTTCGAAACAAGAATCGCTGAACCTTGATGAGATGGAAAGAAATGCGATCGTCAACGCGATCCAAAAGCACCAGGGAAATATGTCGAATGTTGCGCGCGAGTTGGGCGTGGGCAGAACAACACTTTATAGGAAAATGACTAAATACGGTCTCGACAATAACGCATGATCAGGAACTTCAGGCTTGCCATCTTTATCCGCGTGCTCATTATCGTTGGGCTGTCTGTGACCATTTCGTACATCCTCGTCACAAAGCCGATGTTCTTTGTTCTTGCAGCTGGCACCATTCTCCTGGTGACAGCCATTGTCAACCTGATATTCTATATCGAAAAGACAAACCGCGACCTCACCCATTTTCTTCTGTCGATACGACAAGGGGCATTCACCGAATCGTACTCATCTGGAAGTCGCGGCAGCCAGCATCAGCAATTAAGCGATGCCCTGAACGAAGTCATTAATGAGTTTGCGCGGGTTAACCGTGAAAAGGAACTGCACTACCAGTTCCTGCAAACCTTAAATGAAAATATCAATGTGGCAATTTTGAGCTTTGACTCACAGGGAGACCTGACGATGATGAATGCCGCGGCAAAACGTTTGTTGATGATGCCGTCCTTTTCCAGGATAGACCACTTTAAAAAAATTGATCCTGCGCTTTATGAAGTGATTGCCTCCTTGCAACCCGAGGTCCGGACCATTATCAAAACCATAATTAAAGATGAAATTCTACAGCTTGGCATCCAGGTGAAGGAGTTGGTCGTGGAAGGTAGCCCGGTTAAAATCGTATTGCTTCAAAACCTGAACAACGAGCTTGAGACAAAGGAAATGGAAGCCTGGCACCAGCTCATCCGGGTGCTGACACATGAGATCATGAATAGTGTAACACCGATTGCTTCCCTGACAGGCGCAGTAGAAAACATTCTGAAAGCAGATGGGCGCCAACCCAAAGACTTTTCGCACTTGACCGCAGAGAACATTGATGACGTCTTCAAAAGTCTGGAGACGATCAAGTCGCGTAGCAACGGCCTGCTGCGGTTCGTCAGATCCTATAAAGAGTTCGCACGACCAATCGATGCGCACTTTGCTGAATGGGATGTAGCCGCCATGATCGACCGGATCGTGATCCTGTTCGAACCACAGTTTGCAGAAGCCGGAATAAAATGTGACGTCAACATTGTCACGAAACCGATTCCCGCATTTGGCGATCAATCCCTGCTCGAGCAGGTGTTGATCAATCTGCTTAAGAATGCTCTTGAAGCGATCCCGCAAGATGGCACGGGTGTGATCCAGATTAAGGCGTTGAAAAAGAATCGACAAACGAATATCGTTATCGCGGACAACGGGCCTGGTATTGAGGACGAGATTCTGCAACGCATTTTTGTTCCCTTCTTCACCACCAAACCAAAAGGTTCCGGCATCGGTCTAAGTCTGTCGCGCCAGATTATGAAACTCCACAACGGGACTCTGAAAGTGCAAACGAGTGAGAATGGCAGCGCGTTTACTGTGGAGTGGTAAATCTGTGCTCAGGTGTTCATGTGGTCAGGTGCTCAGGTTTCGATGGAACAGTAGGTTCACTCAGAGAATTTTAATGCCGTTGACATTTTCTGGCCATGGGCACATGAGTACATGAGCACCTGCTCACATTAACACATTAAAAAAGCACATCCAACACAGGCTTCATCCGTTCGGGCAGGTTCTGCTCTCCCATCATGTCTTTCAGGTCAATCTCAATATTCCTCACAATGCTGAAGATCGGAACATCGTTTAACAGCCCTTCAAATGGATTTTCGCTATAGTCACCTGTGTACTCCATTAATGAAAACACCCACGAAACAATGAGGTTGAATGGTAGCATAAGCCAGATCAGGTTTCCACCGTCAAGCTTCTCAAACTCCTTAAGCATGGCGAAGGGAAGCAGGTACGTGAAAATCAAAATGAAAATATGGCTGGACGTAGAATATTGGCGTGGCAACGGGGTATTCTTGATCCGTTCTGTTGCGCCCTGTTCGGCATACATGTCAGTTATAAGGCGTTGTAGCTCAATTTGCTTAAACTCATCGATCCACTTCTTGTTTCGCAGTTCCGCGATGTGCTGCGACTGGCGATCAAGAAGTTGTGTGGCAGCATTTTTCTTTTGCCTGATCCATTCAAGCTCTGCACTGGTCAGACACGTGCTGGCATCTGTGTCGAACGAGGAAAAGTCGATACGCTTCTCGAAATATCTTCGCTGCCGATTGCTGGCGGGAAGGTTATGCTCCCACCCTGTGCGCTGACGCATGGCATGCTTCATGGCATGCAGCCACGCGATATGGCGATATAAAATGATGCGCACCTCAGCTTCCGCTTCTGCCTTTGAAAATCCGCGCCCAACATCTGCCGTGATGAATGCCCGAACCGTAGCACCAAATGACCGACTCAAATTCGTAATGCTTCCCCACACCTTCCGCGCCTCCCAGACACGATCGTAGGATTGATTATTCTTAAAACCCACATAAAACGCCACCGCTGTACCGATCAACGATACCGGTAGCCAGGGAATCGCAACCCACTCCCACTCCAGGTACTTAAACGTAAACATGGCGAGCAATCCTGTGAATAATGACCACAAGACCATACGCCACGATATGAAATAGAGAATACGATAGTTGAAGTAACGTTTGATGTACATGTAATTGTGTTAAGGTGCTAATGTGTTAGGGTGTTGAAAGTTGAAGTTCTTAAAATAATTCACCAAAACGGAAAACGCAAACACCCATTGTCCGCTAACTCTTTCAACCCTTCACATTAACACTTGAACACCTGCGCACATTACGCTTCGCTCTCCAGGTATCGCTTTGCCTGCATGGTATACAGCTCTTGGTATTTTCCCTGGAGTGCCATCAACGCCCGGTGGGAGCCTTGTTCAATGATTCGTCCGTGCTCGAGCATGAGAATCTTGTCTGCGTTCTTCACTGTGCTGAAACGGTGTGTGATCAGGATCACCGTTTTGCCTTCCATATGTTTTTCCAGGGCGCTGAAGATCTTTTCTTCAGTGACAGCATCGATGGATGCAGTAGGTTCATCCAGGATCGTAATCATGGCGTTGCGATAGAACATTCGCGCAACCGCCATGCGTTGGTGCTGACCTTTGGACAAGTCAATCCCTCCCTTGAACTCCTTCCAGATCAGCTGGTCATAGTCAGTGATAAACTCGTCAGCGCCCGAGTATCGTGCTGCGCTGCGAAGCCTTTCTTCATCCACCTGGTCACCAATCCGACCGATGCCTATCGATTCGCGGATCGTCAGGTTGTAGACCGGAAAATCCTGGAACAAGATCCCGATAGCGCTCTGCCAGTCTTCCAGGCTCAAATCACGAAGGTCCTTACCATTCACGAGGATCACACCTT
Organism: Chryseosolibacter sp.; assembly: GCA_036402075.1. Classification (GTDB taxonomy): domain Bacteria; phylum Bacteroidota; class Bacteroidia; order Cytophagales; family Cyclobacteriaceae; genus Chryseosolibacter. The sequence continues at coordinate 29,364 of DASWTP010000059.1, forward strand.
CGGTTGGATCATAAACGCGACAAAGAAGCTTGATGAGGGTTGTTTTGCCCGCGCCATTCACACCCACAATCGCCACTTTCTCCCCGGGCCCGATCGTAAACGATAAATCCTCGAGCACATACGGCAAGTCTTTCTCTTCACTTGGATAGCGGAATGAGACGTTCTTAAATTCGACAAGAGGCGGTGTTGAGAACGCTAACCGTTCAGCATTTTCTTTCGACACGATCTTTGGTTTCAGATCAAACAACTCAAACCACCGTGCGGCATAACGCGCGGCTTCTTCTGAAAATGAAATCGATTCAACATAGCCGTTGATGGTCTGGTAGAAGCGAGTATAAGTATTAAAGGCCAGCAGTAATCCACCGACCGCGATGGTACCCGCCAAGGCCTCGCGCGTCATCAGCGCAATAGCAGCAAACAAAAACAAAAGGTACCAAAGACTGAGCGCACTGTATGAAAGAGATTTCTTTTTCTCCGCCTCAGCCACTTTTGCATTGTAAGAGGTTTTTTTGTCGCGGATCTGATCTTTCAGCCACAGTTTAAGTTTCAGCAAGATAACGTCCACTGCTTTTTGAAGCTCTTCAAAGTGTGAAATGCGGTTTCCAATCACGCGGTGATCATCCACGGCCAGGTAACGGATCCGGAACACCTCCATGCTATATTTTTTATAAAAGAAATAAACCGGGAGTGACGCCAGAACGGCAAACAACACGAGCCACCCATTGAGCGACCAAAGGATAATCATGGAAGTAACAATGCCTGCGAAACTGGAGGCCGAGGTGAAGAAAAAGTCCTGGAGATTTAAAACACTACTACTTCCCCACTCCTGTGCACCCCGCAGCAGCGTCTGGTAGGAATTGCTTTCAATGGTTCCAATATCGAGCGCGCCTTGCTTTTCAATTTTGTGCATTTCCAGCTGAATGCTCTGCTGCATCCTATACTTGACGCGAACAAAGCTGAGTATATTACCCACGACCGTTGGCACCAGGAATGATAACCCTAGAATTACCGAAGAGCGAATCAGCGGCTCGTAGCCCGAAACACCTTGCTTGATCCTGACGATTTCGTCAACGATGCTGGCGAAGCTTGTGTACTGGAGGTAGACAACTGACCCCATGAAAATATTCAGGGCCATGATAATGACAAATGATACACGGTTCGTCTCCCATGCAAAAGCAATGGTCTTCAGGGCAACAGCAAAAATATTTCGCGTTTTCATTTGGCGAGGCCAGCATTCAAATTACAATTCCTGGCAGACAAATGGAAACGATGTTTCTTGCCGAAAAGGTTCCGGGCCCGATTAAACCAGCGCATTCCAGAAAAGCCTAGCCACTTCGTTCATGCGGATACAACGGTGGCGCGCTGGAACGCTAAAGTCATGAGCCTACCTCCTAACTGCCATCGCACGAATTTTGACAAGCGCTTCGTCCCATTTAGGATCGTGGATCTTCACATATTTCTTCGGCAACGGACCGGCCTCAATTTTCAAAGTCGACTTCCCATTGTGGGCGGAAATCGTGAACCGCTCCTTGTAAGGATTGGATGCATTGACCTCAGTGTCATCAGGATACGTGAATTCAAGAAGGGCACCATCCTCGCGAGCCGAAATAAAACCGCTGGCGCCAATGGCACCGGTACCGTCTCGCCACACAATTGCCGAACCTTTCTTAAAATCCGACTCTACCTCGGTTCCTCCAGAGAATGCCTCGGCCCACTGTGTGACTGCCTCAACACTGACCAGAAGTTTCCAAAGGTGCTCTGGTGTAACATTGATTTCAATGGCTTTTACAATGTCCGATACTTCAACGTATTCCAAAAGTTCAGTTCCAACGATTGCCGTCCAGCCTTTAATAAAATTCTGCTTCGCGTAATCTGTCGTATCCTGGGGAAAGCTTTCCAGGCCTTCGTGCGTTAGTTTTACACGAGTGCGGTTCTTCCCTTCCTCGAAGAGCTCCCATGTTACGAACGAGTCTCCCGGAACGCCATCGTAGCGCCAGCTATGCTTCAGCTTCCGCTGAGGGATCACTTCAATAATCTTGCAGAGGTGAAGGAAGGATTTTTTTCCATCGGTGCCAATGAAAGTAAACTCGAATCCTACCTCCGGCTTGAAGTCCGACAAGTCGAAGTACCATTGCTTCATGTCATTCTTGTCGGTGAGCGCTTTCCACACCTTCGCTACCGGAGCTGCATAGGTTCGTTCCATAACGATCGGTTCTGTCTTCATGACTTGTTCTTTTTTTGCTTTTTTGTTTTAGATTTCTTTTCGGTCAACTGTGGCTGCTCGAGAAACTTGCCAAGGGCATCTAACTTCTTTGTCCAGAAGATTTTGTACTGCCCTGTCCAATCGGAAACGTGCTGCAATCCCGCCAATCTGGCTTCGAAGAACTTTTCACGACCCTCCTGCCGGGTCTCAACAAGGCCACATTCCGTCAGGATCCGCAGGTGTTTGGCAATTGCGGGGCGGCTCACATTAAACCCACCGACAACCGAATTCAGGTTGTGTGGCTTCTGTGCGAGCATGTGAATGATTGCCCTGCGCGTTGGATCGGCAATAGCCTGAAAAACGTCTCTTCGTGTTATCATTTTTTCGAGCGAGTACTCAAATTTAAAAGGAAACCATTTGGTTTCCTAACGCTTTAACATAAAAATGTGAGCTGGGTTGTCGCGTTTGACCTTTATTTTTGACGGACGCATGACCCATCTCTCAATGTGTGCCTTTCTATTTTTGTCAAAAACGATATGGAACGAATTGAGATTGAAGCCGACCGTAAAGCCTTCGGTTTCCAGGTGACCACATTTCCGGGCAAAGTCAGTGATGCGTTCGATGCATTGATGCATAAAATTCCCCATGGCGGCCAACGGTCATACTACGGCATCAGCTGGATGGAAGGCGACACGATTGTGTATTATGCGGCCGCGGAACAAAAGTCTGTTGATGAGCCCAAATTATACGGAGCCAGGGAATTCACGATACAACGCGGCACCTATCTCGTTGAAAAAATTTCTGACTGGATGCCGAAAGTTGGGTTGATCAAAGGCATCTTTGAAACGATGATGAAAGATCCGCAACTCGATCTTACTTCACCCGCCATTGAGTGGTATCGGTCGGACGATGAGATGTGGTGTATGATGCGCCTGAAGTAGCCGCTATCTCTTCCGGTTTATTCTCGCAGACTGAGGTTGACGGGTCAGCACCTCAGGGTGGTACATTGACTTCCCTTCCCGGATTACCCTATTCCGGTCAAGATGCATTGTCTTTGTCTTCTGCTGCTGGAATAACCTCATCTGATCGTCATAATGCTTGCTGCCTTTGCGGTTCGAGGCGCCAAAGCAATTTACGGTTTCTATCTCCGGGCCGTTTTTAGAAAACTGGATCAACCCGATGTAGCATTCGCCCACAGCACCCTTTACCTTCCCGTTTTCTGCTGGAGTCGAATACATTGCTGCCAGCACATCAGGGAGGCCTGGCAGAGGAATGGAGACATCACCGCGTTCAAGCCGCTGATAATCTCCTAGCGCAACCCGCGTTGATCCAAAATTCCTTACCAGGTAGTTCTTTACGTACCGCAGCGTTTCCGCGCAATCTTCTTTTGACATGTACCTGAAGTTTTCGTTCTGCTTATAGCGCTCGGCCACATTGTAAAAAAAGACGCTGAAGATCGTTGCGCCCTCGCTTGTAATCGTTCCTTTCCGATCCCAGTCCTGTAGTGTTGAAATCAGATCCGCAATGTCCGGAAACTCTTGTTCGTTCAGGGAAAACAACAAATTGACATCGACAGGAAATGCAAGTGAGTCCGGGAGCTGAAGATCATACTTGATCGCTTTAAAGTCTCTGTAGCTGACCTTGTCAAGTTTGGACATCATCTCCATCACGCGGATACTCCGATTGTTATCGTGCGTTTCATAACCCATCAACGGATCATAGTCTTCTTCGCGGATGTTATCGGCTTTAGATGTTGCATTGAACGGAGAGTGATTCGTATTGTAAACATATCCACTTGACGGATTGAGAACCTGCGGCAAACTTTCAAGCGGATGAAATTCTGTCCAGCGGGTTTTCAGTGTATTGCCTGGCAATGTAGCCTTCCAGTTGTAGCCAGCTTGGCGGATGGGCAAACGTCCGTTGCTTAGATAGAATATTGTGTCGAAGCGGTCACCGTACACAACGTTGTATCCGGGGAGCGCCTCCATTTTCAACGCCAGCTTGAATTCTTTGAAATTACGGGCCTTGTTCATCCAGAACCATTGCTCAAGTCCGCGAATGTCCATAATGCCAGCCGTGCGAATGGCGAATACACCACGGTTGGTCACAACCGTTGGTCCGTAAATGCTCCAGTATGACTTCTTCTTCATGTGAAGGTTGAAACCAGGAACTTTCACCTTCAATTTAATGATGTTCTCCTCGAGCGTTTTCCAGTTGCCATCGACATTATACTCAAGCTTGTTTTCCGGGTTCATTTCGAGCTGATAAATGTCGAGCTTATCCGGATGATTCACCGTATGCGTCCAAGCCAGGTTGTCGTTGACCCCAGTGAAGATCACAGGCGAGCCCGGGAAAAGAGCACCGATAATGTTCCAACCCTGCTCACTCGATAAATGTGCCTCGTACCAGGCTACCTGTCCTTCAAGTGGATGGTGCGTGTTAATCGCCAGGTAAACCTTGCGGTCAGCCGTTTTCTTTGAATTGAAAGCAAATGCATTGGATCCTTCTGGCGTATCAAAGGCGTTCGGTGTTTCGTCCTCAACGCGGTCCGCATCGAATGCAAGCGCGACACTTCCTCCATAGATTTTCTTAAGCGCATTATCTACACCGCAACCCACCGCGAGCTGCAGCACGGAGTAAGCAAGAACGTCTTTGGGAGTAATGGGAAATGCCCGTTTCTCAAGTACCTCTTTCGGATGGGTACGCGCATATGCGTTGAAGCCATCGCAATAACCCTGCAGGACTTCTTTGTAGTAACTGGAGATTGAAACGTCATACAGACTGTCTACCAGTTCGCGAATGCGGAGAAGGCTCACAATATAGTCGATCGTGGCACCTTCTCTTCCGGTCTGCATCCCGAGCATACCTTTACTTGCCAGAAAAGATTTCTGAATTGTAGAGAAATCATCTTCCGAATGTGCCCAGGCAAGCCCGTAAGCAACCTCGGGATCTGTTTTGGCAAAAATATGAGGAACCCCATACGCATCTCTCACAATGTCGATTGCCGAAGGGTCGATCGCGTTCTCAGACTGGATGAGCGGGGAATATTTTTCGTGGAACGGGCGTTCTGAAACATTCCGTTTTGACTTAGATTTTGTTTTCTCTGACGCTCGCTGCTGTTGTCCATAAACCGTTAGGCTAAAACAGCAGAGGAGAACGATGGCAACCACATTTTTCATAAATCATACATTCAAAAAATCACAAAATCATTCAGTGAGCGATGAGATACATCGCCCCGGAATAGGAAAACAACTTAGGATTGGTTAGTGCGCTTAAGGACCTTAAGCCACTGTATGACACATAAAAGCTATGCCAGCCATACGCAAGTCTCATCAAGTTTGACGCGTGTGAATCTTTGTGTTACTTGGACTGGAATTTCAAAGCATCAACATGCGCCTGTCACTATCCGTCATTTTACTGTTTGCCGTAAATTTCATTTGTTCGGCACAAAAGCGCGTTGACAAAAAGGAAGTTCTGACCATTGGCGGTATTCGTCAGCTCATCTGGCTGAAGGGCGCTGATGACACGAGGCCCATTTTCCTTTTTTTACACGGTGGCCCAGGCAACAGTGTTATGCCCTACGCCCAAAAGTTCTGCGACCAGCTCTATAAGCATTTCATCGTAGTGCATTGGGACCAGCGCGGGGCCGGTGAAACTGCCAAACTCAACAGTGAGTGCGGTCCGTTCACGCTGAGAACATTTCAGGATGATGCGGAGCAACTAGTGGATTCTCTCCTCGCACGACTTGGGCGCAAAACGTTATTTGTGGCTGGCCATTCCTGGGGAACCGCCCTCGGATTTCACCTGGTGCGTACAAGACCTGCGCAGATATCCGCCTTTATTGCGATTGGTGCGATGGTAAATCAATGGGAGAGCGAACGAATCGCCCTTAAGCTGATGAAAGCAAAGGCTGTTCGGGAACGCGACACTACGGCATTGAACGAATTGAACCAGATCCAAATTCC
>DASWTP010000060.1:0-3289 GCA_036402075.1 Chryseosolibacter sp.
GCCAGACGTTATTACGCTCGATATCGAAATGCCCCGCATGGACGGTCTGACCTTTCTGAAAAAGATTATGACACAGGCGCCCATGCCTGTCATCGTAATCTCGAACCAGACTGTTGAAGGAGCGGACGTTGCCATGAAGGCTCTCGAAGCAGGTGCCGTGGACATCATGGCAAAGCCCAACCTATCAGACGAGAACAATATCAATGAATCGCGCATCAGGCTCGCTGATAAAATCCGATCGGCATACCACTCAAAAAACCCTTCGACAAAGGTTGTAACTCCATCCGCCTCGCCAAAAGTAGTTGAGCACACACCGAGTCAACGGGAAAACATTTCGTTCCCTTCAAACGCGTTGATTGCTATTGGTGCATCCACGGGAGGGACCGAAGCAATAAGGACTTTTCTTGAGTCCTTGCCGGATCGAATGCCCCCGATCCTGATTGTGCAGCACATGCCTGAAAAATTCACGGCAGGATTTGCCAAAAGGTTAGACCAGTTGTGCAAGCTTACGGTGAAAGAGGCGGTGAATAATGAACCCGCGTTGCCTAACACAGTTTACATTGCACCTGGAAATTATCACATGGCGGTCCAGAATCAGCAGGGCAGATCGATTATCAAAGTCTTCAGTGGCGATCTGGTAAATCGCCATCGTCCATCCGTGAATGTTTTGTTCCAGTCTGTAGCCGAGACGAAGGGTAAGCATGCCATCGGAATCATCATGACCGGCATGGGTGATGATGGTGCAACCGGGATGCTTGCGATGTCACAACAGGGAGCATTCACTGTTGCGCAGGATGAGGCATCTTGTGTAGTTTTTGGAATGCCTCAAAAGGCGATATTACTCAATGGTGTCTCGCGTGTAGTCCCGTTGAGTGAGATATCGAAGGAGGTCTGCGAGCGACTGCATTCCACAGTATAAAGGCATAGAAGTCAGCATATTTTTCAAGACATTCGTACTATGTCCCTCATTAAACGTATAACGGAAAGCGGTGTGAAGTTTGCGCCATCAAAAGCCGAACAACGCAACATACTCCTTACCAATTATATTTCGCTGGTTGCAGTTTTTGCCACGTTCATGCTATTGATCGCACGGGAAATCTTTGCCTTTACCAATCTTTCGGTGGCAATTACACTCCTTTTTGGCTGCGTGCTCTTCATTATCCCGATTATTCTTAACCATTTCGGCTATTACAACGTGAGCCGCCTCGCGCTTTGCTGGCTTCCTGCCCTCTATCAATTGTATGCTGCAAGTCGCGCTATTGACGAAGCCGTGGTCTATGAAAGCTCAACGTACGTTGGTCTTCGCTTTTTCATCATTGCATTCAGCTGCTTTCCATTCCTTGTGTTCGATATCAGCAACAAGAAGAGCCTGTTCTTTGTTGGTCTGCTGGGTCCAATGGTTTGCCTTTTCGGATTCGATACATTTTTAAAATTGATGGGATTGGGCTATCATCAGGTTGGGCTGTCTGATTCGACTTATGAATTCAATAATGTGCGCGTTGTAGTTTCCGTAATGATTGTCGGGGCAAGCTCGTACTTTCTAAAAAAACTGGTTCAGGATAGCGAAAAACTTAACGAACAATTGATTGATGAACTGGAGGAAAAGAATGAGCTGATCCAAAAACAAGCGTCAGAACAACTTCGTAAGCTGAACAAACAATTGCTCGAGAAAGTCAAGCAGTTGAGTGAACGCGAATTTGTTCTAAATCAATCGCAAAAAATTGCCAATGTTGGTAGCTGGGAATACAAGCTCAACGACAGGAAAATGTTTTGGTCAGAAGAGATGTACAATATCTTCGGCCTCAACAAAAATCTGGAAATAACACTATCGACATTGGTTGATCTGCTATTGACAGAGGAACGCCCACGCATGAACTTCGCAATGCGTAATCTGGTTGAGACAGGACAACCATATGATATTGTTGTCGGTATCCGAACGCCATTTGGATATAACAAATGGATACGCCTTCACGCTTTTCCATTGTACGAGAACAACACGATCTCAGGAGCTCGCGGCATCTGTCACGATATCACATTCTACAAGGAGTCCGAAGAGCGCCTCAGGACAAGTGAAGAGAAATTCTCAAAGGCATTCAATAATAATCCCGACCTTATTACCATCATCCGGGAAAGCGATTTGGTGATCTTAGATTCGAATGACAGGATAGGAGAGATCCTGGGATTTGACAGAGCTGAAGTGATAGGCAAGCGCGCCCCTACATTGAATTTATTTTTAAGCGAAACCGATCGTCAAAACTTTTTCAATGCCTATTTCGCGAGCGGCCAGAAGAACTATGAAGGCCCTTTGAGAAAAAAAGACGGAACAATCATTCAGGTCATCATTTCAAGTATCCGCATTTCCATTTCGGGAGAATGGCATATGATGTCGGTCATTAAAGATATCACCGACCGAAAGATGGCAGAGGAGAAATTCTTGCAGGCGTTTGACTTGAGTCCGGACCTGATGCTGATCTACCGTGAAAGCGATTCCACGCTGATAGAAGCCAACAGGAAACTCGAAAAGGTTTCAGGATTTACCCGTGAGGAAGTGATTGGCCATGCTGCTGGCCACGCCAACGAACAACGATGGGCTGTCCCCGAAGAACGCGAAGCTTTTTTCAAGGAGTACTACGCTACCGGATCAGCATTCCAGGAAGTCCAGCTAAAGCGCAAAAATGGTGAGCTCTTCTTTGCCACGGTAGGAGCCCAGCGCATCGTCCTGTCCGGTCAAAATCACTTGATTATCGTTGTTCGCGATATTACGGAGCGGAAGCAGGCGCAGCGCGAACTTATCATCAGTCAGGCAAATCTGAACGCGACCATTAATAATACCGAAATTATGATCTGGTCGGTTGATCGCGATTTCAATCTCATCACTTATAACAAAGCCTTTGCAGAGTATGTGAAAGCCCAGTATGGAATCGAGGTTAAACATGGCAAACGCATAATGGACACGCTCCGCACGCCTGATAGCGCGGAGATGACGAAGAAATGGTCGCAGATCTACCTTCGCGCCTTATCAGGAGAGGCCGTTACACTTGCCGAGACCCGCTTTGGCAAAGACTTCAATTATTCAATTAGTCCGATCATCGAAGAATCAAAAGTGATCGGGGTTAGTATTTTCGCAGAGAATGTGACGGAACGTAATCAGCGTGACAAAGCGCTCGCTGAAGCGCAACGCAAGATCGGGGAATTACGTCTCATGGCCCTTCGTTCCGTAATGAATCCGCATTTCATTTTTAATGTCTTGAACTCCATCCAATTCTTCATCGCAAAGAACGATCGGCTC
>DASWTP010000061.1:0-7034 GCA_036402075.1 Chryseosolibacter sp.
GGATGTATGAACCTTGAAAACACGCAAGTACAGATGAGAAAAGGTATTTTGGAGTACTGCATCCTTCACATTATATCACGAGGCGAAGTTTATGCGTCTGACATGTTAGACGAGTTGACGGCTGCAAAAATGATCGTAGTAGAAGGCACGCTCTATCCCCTCCTTACCCGTCTTAAGAATGCCGGGCTTTTAGAATATAAGTGGATTGAGTCGAAGTCAGGTCCGCCACGCAAGTACTATAAGCTTACCGATAAGGGAAGCAAGTTCCTGGAAAAGTTAACGGAGACCTGGGATGAACTTGTTCATTCAACTCAAATGATCACTACCAAATCAAACGCTTAATTTCACGACACGAACAGGATATATGAAAAAGAATATCAGTATAAATATCAGCGGCATCATCTTTCATATTGAGGAAGACGGATACGAGACCCTCAAAAAGTATCTCGACTCCATCAATAAGTACTTTTCAACGTTCGAAGACAGCAGTGAAATTTTAGCGGACATTGAAAGCCGGATCGCGGAGATCTTCCTTTCCAAGCTTAATGAAGAAAAGCAGATCATCACCCTTGAAGATGTTAACAGCCTTATTGCAACGATGGGTAGTGTCAGCGACTTCAAGGCTGCAGAAGACCAGGAGACCGAACCCGCTCCCACCCCCGAAAGCAACACCTCAGAAAGCTTTGCCTCGGGCGAGCAAAATACCGGCAGCGCCAACACTTCCAAGACATTCGTTCCACCGAAACGACTTTTCCGCGATCAAAAAAGGAAAATCCTGGGTGGTGTAAGTTCGGGTCTTGGAAACTACTTCAGCATTGACCCGCTTTGGATCCGCCTCCTCTTCGCACTGATGTTCTTTGCCTATGGAATTTCATTACTTGTTTACATTGTCATGTGGATCGCGGTTCCAGGATCGTACGAACTCGATGAGCCGGACACAGGCAAAAAGATGTTTCGCGATCCCGAACGAAAGGTGATCGGTGGTGTTTCCGGTGGAGTTGCTGCCTTCCTGGGTGTTGACATCGTTGCCGTTCGTGTCATCTTTATCCTGTTAATCTTTGGCGGGGGTATCGGATTCTTCCTTTACATCGTATTGTGGCTGATCCTTCCGGAAGCAAGAACACTGACCGACCGCGTGCAAATGCAAGGGGAACCGGTAACACTTTCAAACATTGAGTCAACGATAAAAAAAAGTCAAACTGAGCGCGTAGCAGAAGAGGAATCGACCCTTACAAAAATATTGCTCTTTCCGTTCCGTCTTATCGGAATGGTGTTGCGTGCAATCGGAGTGATTCTCGTTCCAATCCTCGAAATCATCCGTGTTTGCTTTGGCGTGATGATTATCCTGATCGGAGTAAGTCTCTTGTTCAGTGTGCTTGTCACCTCTGGAATATTGTTCGGGATCTTTTCGTCAGGAACAGTCTCCCTGCCGTGGATCAATGAACTGAACGAATCAAACATTCCAGTGCACACCCTGGCAAACTCTTTCTCGGGATGGGCTGCTTTCGCAGGATTCCTTGCCAGCGCTATCCCAAGCATCTTCCTCATCATGTTGGGTGCTTCAGTAATTGCCAAACGAATTGTGTTTAGTGCGACTGCAGGTTGGACCTTATTTATCACATGGTTTGTGAGCATGGTGATCCTGGCCGTATCGATCCCAAAGATTGTCTTCTCGTTCAAGGAAGAAGGCGAATACAAAGTGGAGAATGTTTACACCATCAATGGAAAAACAGCCGTCCTGAAAATTAATGAGGTTGGTATGGACGATTATCACGGGACACGCCTCACGATCAAAGGCCATAATTCGAACGAATTCAAGCTGATCCAGGAATTTAAATCGCAGGGTACTACACGCGCCAAAGCGATTGAAAACGCTAAGATGGTCGACTACGGCTTTGAATTCCGGGACTCAATCTTCACATTCGACAGCAACCTGCGCTTCAAACCCGATGCAATCTTCCGTGGTCAGCAACTCGACATGACGCTGATGGTGCCGTACAATACACCGTTCACAATTGATGAAGGCGTATCCCGCATCCTCACACATTACATCGACTGGAGCGAGCGCGATGGACAAACCTGGAAATACACCGAAGCCGATGGTATGCAATGCATCACCTGCGAGCGAAAAGAAGAAGAGGATGAGTTCGGAACCACGTCAGATCTCCGCGATTTCGATGAAATTGAAGTGTCAGGCAAGTTTGACCTGCGCATCATCAACGGTAACGACTACAACGTGGAGCTGCTCGGGCCGGAGCGCGAAAAAGACAAGTATAAAATCTATCGCACTGCCAAGACGCTCGTGATCGAATACAATAGCAGGAAGAAAAACTGGGAGGTGAACGACCTGGGCATCGAAGAAATGAGAATTAATGTAACGATGCCGGCTCTTGAAAAACTCGAAGCGACAGGTTTTGGAACCATCCGCTTCGACAATTTTAACGGAAACGACCTGGAGATAGAATCACGCGGTCCGATCAAGATCCGGGGTGAACTAAGCATGCAGGAGTTGAGCATAAACCTGACCGGCAAATCGGAGGCAGAGCTGTCTGGCCATGCCAATAACCTGAATGCCCGCATCGAGCTGGCGTCAAAACTCAGAGCCTACAACCTCGATGTGGTTGATGCCATGATCGAAGTGTCGGGCGCTTCAAATGCCAAAGTCAATGTATCCGGCAACCTTGAAATTGAAGAAGGGGTGGCCAGCGATGTAGATTACCGCGGCACGCCAAACGTTGTAAAAAGAGATTAAAGACCTGTAACATTCCAGCGATAAAAGCGTCTATTGAAAAACTAACCAAAAACCCTGAAACCATGATCTTTTTCCTGCTTTTCCTCCTTGTTTGGTTTATCATTTCGATAATCTAAATATTGTTAGATAGTTGTTGTGGCCACCTGATTCACTTCGGGTGGCTTTTTTTTGGCCAGGACGTTGATCCGTTATCCGTTGATTCGTTGATCCGGGGCATTGTTAAAAGAAAGGCATCTGAGCTAAGGCCGCCCGTATCAAGCATCGGTACCCTTAGTAGAATCAGAGAATCGCGAAGCCAGAAACGGATCAACAAATCAACGGATCAACTAATCAACGACTTTCAAACCCCTCCAAAACCTCTAAATTGCCACGTTTCAACATTATTTACCGGGTGACGCAACCCTGAGCACCAAAAGCCGATCTAGATTGCATAACCCTTAAATGGAATTCAAAATTTACCGGGCTAAAGAAGATGAACTGATCAAAGGTTGTCTGAAGCGCGACCGCAACGCGCAGCAGGCCCTCTATGATCTTTATTCGTCAAAAATGTATGCGTTATGCTACAGGTATGTTCGTCATGCCATGGAGGCGGAGGACGTGCTGGTGATGGCGTTTACAAAGATCTTTGACCGGATTGAGCAGTTTAAGGGTGAAGGAAGCTTCGAGGGATGGATCAGGCGAGTGATGGTGAACGAAGCCCTAACCCACCTCCGAAAGTCGCGCGCCATGTATGTCGAGACAGAACTCGAACAGGCCGACCGCGAACCCGATTACGATCGACTCAGCGATCACCTTGAAGCCGAAGACCTTCACAAAATGATCCAGGAGTTACCGCCTGGATATCGCCTGGTGTTTAATATGTACGCGATCGATGGATACTCTCACAAAGAAATCGCAGAACAGTTGGGCATCAGTGAAAATACGTCAAAGTCACAGCTAAGCAGGGCAAGAACCTTCTTACAAAAGATATTGATGGAGAACGATTGGATCTCGAAACAAAAAATCAGCAACGATGAATCAGCAACCTGATAAACTTTTCAGGGACAAACTTCAGTCCTTTCAGACACCTGCACCCTCGGGCGCATGGAGTCGTATTGAAGCCAACCTGGACAAAAAAAATGACAATGTGCTTTGGCTCCGCATTGCAGCAAGTCTGTTGATCGTTGCAATTGCAGCCTACCTGCTCTGGCCTTCTAATTCAATAAAGACACCGCAGCCCGAACTAGCCGGCAAAACCACCACCGAGAAAACGATTAAACCTCAACCGCATCAAAAAGAAGAAGAGAAAATGTCAGCGCCCCCTGCTGTTGATAATGAAATTGCAACGCGCAAAAAACGAATTGAGAAGCCTGCGGTAAGTAACGCGCAGGGAAGCGCGCCAGTTGAACAGCATAAGCCTGTAATGGTGGATCAATCAATCAACCTGTCGGAAACGAACAGCACTGCTTCACATAACGCTAATGAAGAACGTTTGCCCGAGCAGGTCTCAACACCCGTTGAAATGCACACCGTGGTTGCCAACGCAGAAACACAGAAACTGAAAATTATTTTCTCTGCAGAAGAAGTCGATAATAAATATTTAGATAAAAAAGCATTGGCGGAAGCAACCTCCGATGATAAGAAGCCATCTACGTTGAAGAAGCTGCTTGACAAAGCTTACGACCTGAAATACAATCAGGACCCGTTTGGCGATCTCCGGCAGCGAAAAGATGAAATTCTAGCGCTGAATTTTAGAAAAGACAAACGTAGTGATAACAAGTAAAAATTTTATGATACGAAAGATAGGATTAGTAGCTCTCGCCCTCATGGCCTCGCTATATACAAACGCACAGGAGAAAAGTGATACAGTAGTTGTACCGTTGGGAAAATCCAGTCAGATCATTTTCACCATGCAGGATCGCAGTGATGTTGAGATCCTCAGGCATTATAACTTCCAGGAAATGTTCCAGGATATCCTTACAAAAATTGAAGGATCTGATACCGCGCGCGCAACCGAACCCACAGCCACCGAAGAACACGATACCCGAAGCATCGCTGATACAAAGCCTGATGATGAAAACTGGAACGTCACACGCAACGATGACAATACCGAAGAAGAAACTGAAAGTGATGACGACTGGAACGAGAAAGTACGGACGCGAAGCTACCGGAAGGGAAGGACGTGGCAATCATTCAACTTTGACCTCGGCACTAACAATTATCTCTCCAATGGAAAATTCGAAGACACCACCTACACCGTTCGCCCGTGGGGCTCATGGTACCTGGCCGCCTCATCCATTCAACGAACACGCGTAGCACGGCATTTCTTCATCGAGTGGGGTCTGGGAATCAGCTGGTACAATTTCAAATTCCAGAGTGACGATGTACTCATCGAACGCACCGACAATGGCGTGCAATTCATCACGGACACCCGTGACGTGAACCACAGGAAGAGCAAGCTAACCGCAACCTACATCAATGCGTCTTTCGTTCCAGTCATTGACTTTGGTGATCGCGGACGGAAGCCGAGAATGTGGGATGGCTACGGCAGCTCCTTCCGAATTGGTATCGGTCCTTATGTAGGCTATCGTGTAGCAAGCAGATCAAAGCTTGTCTATAAAGAGGATGGCGACCTTGAAAAAGAGAAGCAGCGAAACAGCTTTTACCTGAGCAACCTCCGCTATGGCGCGCGTCTGCAACTCGGCTTTCACGGCACCGACCTGTTCTTCAACTATGACATGAATGAACTGTTCGCAGAAGGAAAAGGACCAAAGTTGAATGCGTTTAGTTTTGGAGTAATCTTTTAGTGTGCTCGGGTTCTCAGGTGCTCATTTGCTCATGTATCCTTTAAAGCAGATCAGCAATATTTTTAGAGAAAAGTCTCCTATGAGAGACTTTTTTTATTGCCGATTTTCAGCCCAACCCCGCCAACATGAACACATGAACACCATGCGCACATGACCACAATTTAAAGCTCGTCCTTCTTATAATACACCATTTCCCTTTCATCCCCGCGCAACTTCAAATCTCGACACACCTTGGCAGACGTTGGCCAGAGGATTGCCATCAACACCAGGTTAAGAACAAACACACCTGTTATCACATCATCTTTTGTGATGTAGAATGAATACACCAGGAACAGACACCCGAAGGCAATGATGATGTAACGAACGATTGTTAAGTAAAAAAACTTCGTAAGTTTTAATCCCAACCCTTGATCCTTAGCAATCGATTTAATTTTTTTAAGATAGTAAAGGAACATGAGCAACCAGTTGGCACCGATGATGCCTGCGATTTGCGTCCGTGTAAGCCACAATCTCGGTTCCGGATCAAATGCTGTAAGAAAATAGGCGGCTACGAAGGTGATGATGAGAGTCAGTACGATCAACAGTAAACGGATGTTGAGTTTGGTGAAGTACTGACCAATGGTGAAATATTCCATATGACGTTGCCTCTAAGGTACGAACTTACCGCCTGATGTTCGGGGTTGTGATTTATTTTGTATATTTTTGATACTACTATGACGGAAGCAATTGCGAATCTATCGAGGAAAGAACAAGTGATCCGGAAGGCTGCAGAGCTTTTCAAGGAAAAAGGTTATGCTGCGGCTTCCATGCGAGATCTCGCTCAGCTTTTAGGCATCGAAGCTGCCAGCCTTTATTCACACATCAAATCGAAGGAAGAAATTCTGCGAAGCCTGTGTTTTGATATGGCAGCAGAATTCCGCAAATCGCTCGAGGACGTTGAAAAACAGAAACTTTCAGCAAGCGAAAAACTTCGCAGAGGAATTATTGGCCATATCCAGGTAATGGCGAAAGACCTCACGGCCTCCGCGGTGTTTATGAATGAGCATCGCCATTTAAGCCAGCCGTACCTCCGTGATTTCCTGCTTCTTCGCATCAATTACATTAATCGTTTTAAAACAATCCTTGAAGAAGGTGTTCGCACCGGTGAGTTCAAAAGCACCATTGATAAGAAACTCGCGGTAATGACGCTATTCTCCTCCCTCAACTGGATGCCTATGTGGTATGATCCTTCCGGAGGAATTATTGAACCGGTTGAGCTGGGTGTACAGCTGGCAGATATGCTGGTGAACGGATTAAAAAAATAGCCTTGAGCTTCGAGCTGCGTGCTTCGAGCAGTTTATCAACTTGTCAGAACGCCTCCATCGAACAAAATCCTTCGTAAAACTGTTTACTAACAAACGTTTGCATTAACTTAGCCGCGCAATTTAGCTTGGTTGCTACAGTTATCAACGTCTGAATTGGCTCGAAACTCGCAGCTGGCAGCTGGCAGCAGGTTT
>DASWTP010000062.1:0-2389 GCA_036402075.1 Chryseosolibacter sp.
CGGGCTGCGGATGATGTACGATTTTATGGTTCCTGAACCGGGAGCTTTTTTGATTGCCTCCCTTCAAAACTCTCATTCCGATGCGCTGCAGATTGATAAACCTGCGGAATTTACAATCCAGCCTAACCACTTGAACGAGGTCAACTACCACTACTGGATTCACCAATACGGTGCAACTGGAATTCAGCCTCCGCCCGAAGAATTCATCACCAAAACTTTAAATTATAATACCGGAGGTGGAGACGACAAAGCTGATTACACGCATTCCGGCATCATTGCAATCGACGAAGGATACCAGGCTGTTCAAGGCTCTGTCGGCGTGCTTTGGAATATGTGGGAATCGACTGCAGCTGTTGATGTTGTGCTCGGGCGGAGGACCACTCGATTTTCAGACGGAGATTCATGGGTTTGGACAGCAAATCTAAATAACGAAACAGGATCAATTCCATTCGCGCTGAAAACCTTTCGAATCTCAGATGTTTCAAGCGCAGTTGAGGTAAAATGCCGCCGCACGGAGCGTGCTTACAAAAAATGGCAGCTTGAGACTCATGCGAAACTCATGGATGCATATCAAACTAAGCTTTCCGAATACGAAGCAACTCTGGCAGCATTGGAGATGCGTGCTGGCGTAGCCATTCAGGGCAAGAATCCAGCATTGAACCTCACAATGATGAAGGATGAGTTAAAAAAACATTGCATTACGATCCTGACCCGTCAACACTTTGATCTCTTTGATGCGATCCAAAATGGAACGAACGGTTTGCCCCAACTTGATCTGTGGGAGAATGAAGCGGAAGGGCCGTATGTGAGATTTTTTGAGCAAGCATTTGAATGGGAACAGATCACTTGGATAACGTATCCTTATTTTTGGGGAAGAAAGAGTGAATGGACAGAAAGGATTGCGTATGAAGATAGTGATCCACTGTTCAACGATTTTTTAAAGGCAGGGTATTGTCGCGTGATGGTTCCTGTCAGGCCAGGTTTTGAAGGTGCAATTGACCACTTCATGACGTTCGGCGAAGTTTGGAATGGAGGACCTTTGCCAGCGATCTCAAGCCCATTATACCTTCCGATAGCAGTGGAATTGGCAGAGCGGCTTGATAGGCCGGGCAGCGAAATACCCGAAGGGGATCCTTGGGAAGTTCGGGTGCCAACAACACTCGTAAAGTTGAAAGCGGACGACGCCCTTCCACAATGGCAAAAGGACGCACAGGGTAATTGGTTGCCGGCATAAATACATCGCAGATGGCGCCCCCTCTGAAGTATAAAATTCATCCGGCCATTGGAATCGCTCGACTTGGTGATTCGCCCGATTTTTTTGTAGGGCCTGAAATTCCCGGTGCTGCCAACGCCTCCGACATCGGAAGCGCTGCCCCTCCCTATAAGTCTGGAGATCAGATCAAGCCACAAGCCGCACGCTTTCGCGTATTTGAGTATGCTGACAACGGCAAAGGATACGAAGTGAAACGAGAGGTAAATTTAAGCGAAGCTGACATAGATTCGCTCGTGTGGGAGGTTCACGTTGCCAATAGGAAAGCCTCTTTTTTTGCATTTAACGGACTGGCTGGGTTTGATCGAGCTGCAGAGCCGAGAAGGAATGGCGCGACCAATGAGTCAAAAAGAAAAAAGCTCGAGATAGATCCAGGTCCCAGAACAATTTTCGGTAAATCAAAACCTCCGGAAGACATTTCAAAAAAAAACCCGAAGAAAGAATCTTGGCCCGATCCCGCGCCGGTTCCGGCTATCACTAAGTTGGGACGCCTTGCCACTGATAAGAATGGCAACCTGTTAGTGATCGGAGCCGAAGGATTAGCTGTAAGTAGACCCGGTGCGGCGGCGATTAATGACTACGCAAATAATGATGGATGGTTTGACGATGTATTTGACGGCTCGGTGAAAGCTTTTTTGAAGTTCAAAGGGGGAAAGTCAATTGAGGCGGAGCCCGCATGGGTAATTTGCGGACCACCGGATTTCGCGCCTGCCTTGTTCAACGTTGTAACTTTGTATGACGTATTGTATGATCTCGCGGCCCGCGAATTAAAGCTGCCTGGAAACGAAATCTTATTTACGACAGGCGAACTCGCAAATCTTTCCAAGATTAATTCAGAGTTCAGGAAAGCCGGTAAAGCAGAATTATCAGCCTACAAGCCTGATTTTGCAACCGAGATCTTTCCTATTCTGGCCAGGGCGGACATGATGCGTTTTGTGTTTGGACCAGCGGCGAGTGCGCATGTGCTCATGGCGGGACAATGGAACGACTTGGCAAGCAACAGCAGCGCCACTGCTTGGCGACGACAAACTGTTTTCAATTCCTTACGTCCGCCTGATGCCAAGGCAACTGACACTAAACCCGATATGCCTAAACTTCTCGGAGACGAGCCAGAGGCGT
>DASWTP010000063.1:0-4152 GCA_036402075.1 Chryseosolibacter sp.
TCATTAGAAAAAGTTCTACAGTTTATTTCAGTCACTAAAGATCTCGAAGTTGCCCCGGATCAAGAGTTGAAAGTCCGGATGAATTATCGCGGCCGGATTATGGAAGCCGCAGCACATCTGGAAGTCGATAACAAGCGATACGAAGCAGCCAATGATTTCCTCATTTTCTCATTGAAGAAGAAGTATGCATTTCTGGAAGATGATTATGTTTTGTTGACGAAGGATGTGCACTGGTATCCTTCCGCGGAAGTAGGATACAACCGCAAGACCGCCTCTACCGAACGGCAATCCTTCATCAAGTTTGGATTGAACGTAAAAGTACACACGAATCAAATACCAATTTCACAAGGGCAAATGGTGACCGATGGCAACGTGTATCGATTCTCGCCAGAGTATCCCCTCCCCCAAATCTCCCTGGCAATCGGAAATTACATAAAGCGGGAGATCATTGTTGACAGCACAGCGTACTCCATTTACCATTATCCTCAGAATGACTTTTTTGTTCGTCATCTGGACCAGTTGCCAGATACACTTAGCCATCTGGTGCGAGATCTGGCAAATGAATATGAAGACGCACAAAGACTGTCCTACCCTTTCAAAAGATTACAGTTTGTAGAAGTACCCGCTCACTTCACAGGCTACAATAAGATTACTGAAAGTCACCAGGCGTTGCTGCAACCCGAGATGGTCTTTTGGCCCGAAGAAGGTGGCGAGATTAAACAGTTTGATTTTAAGAATCAAATGAAGGCCATGACAGAACAGGCGAATAAGTCCAATCAAATTCTTACGGACAAACAAAAGCAAGCAAGCATTTTTAATGACCTGATCCGAAAGGTGTTCACAAAGCAAATCGGAGAAAAATGGGTGTTCGAGGGAAAAAACATAGACAATCCGGACTACTCTCTATTTCCGAATTACTATGATTTCAATTCCGGCATCGTAAGCAAAGAGTGGCCGTTACTGAACAGGAGTATTGCCAACTATTTAAGAAATGACAAACAGATGCAGCGTGACTATTCAAGAGAAATTAACGGCATCTCCTTCACCGAAGAATGTAACAACCTCATGCGAAAGAGTTCTCTCACAAAAATTCTTACCCAGGCTGAGTTCGGAAAAATCAGTAAGTCTGTGGCTTTGAAAAGTCAGTATCTCTTTGCTTACCTGGGAGAAACCGTTGGGGAAAATACCTTCAAAAGTTTTCTGTACGACTGGGTCAACACGCACCAACACCAGCTTAGCAGTTACGAGGATTTCAAACAGGCGATGCAGCAAAGATTCGGAATTGACCTGGACCCGGTGATCCATAAAGTTTATGCTGAAACTTCACAACCAGCTTTCGAGATACTCGATGTACAAAAGTATGAAGTATTGGATGGAGACCGCAAGCGTTATCAGGTCCTGCTCAAAGCAAAAAATTCAGGTGACGCGGATGGTGTTTTCGAAATCGCCTTTAACATGAAGGAAGGTTCTGACGAAGACGAGGATTATGCAACGGTAAATCAGCAGGCGCAAAAGCAAGCGCTTGAGCAGCTGTCGGTGATCAAACAAGGAGAGACAAAACTGTTCGGCTATGTGCTGGATGAAAAGCCAAACTCAATGGTCATCAACACGATGATCTCGAGAAATATTCCATCGGTCATCGATATGTCCATGGGAACATTATCGAAGCGGGATGGTGCCGTGTTATTTGATGGTGAACGGATCGTTAGCGAAGATGACACCAGGGCTCAATATGAAGTCATTGTTGACAACGAGGACCCGCAGTTCAGTCATTTCAGTCCGATCAAGCCAACGGTTCTCAAGGCTTATATCGATAGCCGAAAAGAGGTCGAGCATAAATATTTTGGAGAGTGGAATAGCTCATACGCAACGTGGGAGGCCACAACAGGTTCAGATTTTTATGGCAGCGTCATCCGCTCCGCTCACTTTACAAGATCTGGCAGCGGCAACAAAATTGCCACCTGGACTCCCGCGCTTGAAGATGAAGGTTTCTATGACATCTATGTGTATATGAGAGGTAAAAATCAAAACACATGGTCAGGTAATAATGGAGAAAGCAAGCAGTTCGATTATCACTACATCATCAATAACAGCGATGGCGCAGATCACATTAAATACAACGTGACAAACGCGGAGCCCGGGTGGAACTACCTCGGCACGTATTACTTCAACAAAACAGGTGGAAGTGTTTCACTCACGGATAAGTGCGATCTGTGGACAGTTTATGCGGACGCGGTGAAATGGGTGAAGCAGTAATAAGATTTAAGATTTAAGATTTAAGATTTGAGATTTAAGATTTGAGATTTAGGTTAATAGGTTGATGATCGCCTTGATCGTTCCATCTGCAGGGACGATCTCGGGCGGTCTCGAAGATTGTGAAGGAAACGTAATGTAATAACGCGAGAAAAGATATTAGTATGATATTAAAAAAACTCCCGGAAGGCAATCGCAGCAGCGCATTTCAAAATTTGTCCTTTCATTTATCGTTTTGCTTGATAACCTTTCTGTCGTTGGGTTGCCTGTTGCCCTGGGCCGCAAGGGCCCAGCAAACACTCACACTCTCTGAGGCGATTGAGGTTGCTCAGCTCAAAAGCCGTAACATCAAGAAATCGAAACTGAATCTTTACAGTAATCAGCGTAGCCTGGACGCTCAGCGTGCGGCCTTGAAATCTCGCTTCGCGCTCGATGTTACTCCGTTCGACTTTAATCGTCAGCGAAGCTTCAACGAACTTTTCTCACGATGGAACACCAATGAGGACTATAACTCCTTCGGTATTTTCTCCGTAAGCCAGCCAATCGTTGCCACCGATGGAACAATTTCCCTGATCAACCGGCTTGGCTATCGCGACAATTATTCAGAATTCCAGGACATAAGGACCAAAACGTACAGTAACAACTTATACCTTCAACTTGACCAGCCGATCTTCACCTACAACCGCACTCGAATGCAGCTTAAAGAGCTTGAGTTGAACCTGGAGAACGCAACCATCAGCAATGCGCTTGAACTGTTGAATCTCGAGCAAAAGGTAACGCAGTCATTTTACGCGTTTTATCAACGACAAAATAATCTTCAGATCGCAAAGGATGAATACGAAAACCAAAAGGTCAGTTACGAAATCACGAAAAACAAAGTAGACGCAGATCTCCTCGCACAGGAAGAACTGTATCAGGCGGAGCTAAACCTTGCGACATCAAAATCTACGTTGCAAACAAACGAGGTCCTACTCGACAATGCTGCCGATGATTTCAAGCTTCTGCTCGGCCTTCCACTAACCGAAAAGGTTTTGGTCAAAGTCGACACAAATTTTGTCACCAGGAAAGTTGACCTGAATCAAGCACTCCTTTACGGACTAGAACACAGAATGGAATTGAGACAGCGCGCTACAGATATTGAGCGATCGAAGTTTGAAATCACTCGCACAAAAGCTCTGAACGAATTCAAAGGGAACGTTTCATTATCGCTGGGTGTATTTGGGGATAACGAACGCGCACCCGATATCTACCAGGTGCCGGCCGTTAACCCACGTGTAGCTGTATCGTTTAGTATTCCCATTTTTGATTGGGGAGCCAACCGGGCTCGACTGGATGCTGCTAATGCATCCCTCGAAATCAAACAGGTCGATCTTGAGATTGAGAAGAATGATATCACCATCAATATCCGTAAGGTTTACAGGAATCTCCAGAACCTGGAAAATCAGATTTTGATTGCCGAACAAAATGTGAGAAATGCAACGTTGACCTACGACCTCAATCTCGAGCGTTACAAAAATGGCGATTTGACCAGCATCGATCTGAACCGTTTTCAAAGCCAGCTTTCAGAGAAGAAAAGTGCCTACGCTGACGCACTTATCAACTACAAAGTAGAACTACTCAATCTCAAGATTTTGTCTCTATACGACTTCGAGCACCAACAACCGGTGATAGCACCAGGCAAATAACTTATACTGAAACAATACTGCGCATCTTAAACTGATTAACAATTAAGAAAATGAATAAGCTCATCAAAGGAATCCTCCCGCTAGCGACCCTCATCATTCTCGCCTCGTGCGGCAGCGATAACGCCAACATTAAAACGGACATTAAGATACCCGTGTCCGTGGCGAGCATCAAGCCGCAAAGTATTTCCCGCTTCATAGAAACAACCGGAACAGT
>DASWTP010000064.1:0-114560 GCA_036402075.1 Chryseosolibacter sp.
ATGAATGTGTCTTTGGTTGGCAGAAACAATTTTTCGATTGATGACTTTTCGCCTGAGTCAATATCAGTACTTGATCCTTCTACGTTCGAACTGCATTTAAAGCCCGCACTTGTTAACGGCAAGAAATCCACGCTTACAATAACGGGCCTGTCAGATCGCGCGGGTAATTTCATGATGTCATCGCAACACAATCTGATGTTTTTCGAAGCACATCCGGTGAGTCGCAAGGATATTATTATCACGGAAATTCAAGCTGATCCGGCACCTGTGGTTGGGCTGCCCGAAACAGAATACTTGGAGATTTACAATCGCAGTGCAAACCCTGTGCAACTCGATAGGTGGATCATAGCCGATGAGTCAAACGAAGCGAGATTGCCTAAGCGCATTTTACTTCCACAAGAATATCTCGTGCTAACCGTTTCGTCAAAAGCGTTTCAGTTTCAGCATGCATTAGGTGTTAATTCGTTTCCCGGGCTAACGAATGCCGGGGAGCCGCTGATCTTGAAAGATTCGACCGGTCGGACAGTTGACTCGGTGCATTACACAGTCGAATGGCACGATCACTCGGAAAAAGCAGATGGCGGGTGGGCGCTCGAACTGATTGACCCGGAAAATATTTGCTCTGAAGGCGAAAATTGGACGTCATCCACTGATGAAGCGGGCGGAACTCCCGGCCGCGAGAACAGCGTGAAAGCTGAAAAACCAGATCTCACTCCCCCTGTCGTAACGGCAGTGTTTGCACTTTCTGCGGATACCCTGACAGTTGCGTTCAATGAAAAGCTAAACGAACAACTGCCAAGTCGGGAGAATTTTGCGATTTCACCGCCTCTGACTATGGGCTCAGTTTTCTTTGCAGACAAGAGTAAGCGAGCATACACCATCGCTCTTTCAACCCCCATTCAAAACAGGACGCGGTACCAAATTACATTCGATAACATAGCTGATTGTGCAGGAAACGCTTACCGACCAGAGAGCGAATTGTATTTCGCCCTGCCGGAAAAAGCGGAGCCGGGCGATATCATTGTGAATGAGATTTTATTTAACCCAAGACCGACCGGTGTTGATTTTGTCGAATTGTTTAATCGCTCCGAAAAATATATCAACCTTAAGGACTGGAACAGCGCCAATCTTGTAAACGACACGCTTACAAACAAAAAAGAAATAACCAATGACAATATCATTTTCGCACCGGGCGATTTTCTCGTTTTGACAACTGATCCAAATACCTTGAAGGGCGAATACCTGCAGGGAGATGAACAAAAAATGTCTAAAACCTCCCTGCCGTCCTTGAGCGATGACGAGGGTTCTTTTGTTTTACTGGACGATGACCAGATGGTTATCGATACACTCTTTTATTCGGACGATCAACATTCTCCTTTCTTAAAAAACGATGAAGGTGTTTCGCTTGAAAGAATCGATGTCCATTCATCATCGGCAGGAAATAATTGGCAGTCGGCTAGTGCAAGCAGCGGCTATGCTACACCGGGATTGCCTAACAGCAACGCCTTCCAGAATCTTTTTGAAGATGCAGTGTCTGTTAACCCAGAGATATTTTCTCCTCAAAATGGTCAGCCGGATTTTGCTATGATCTCATACAACGTTGAACATGCCGGGTTTGTGGCCAATGTTAAGATAGTTAATCAGCAAGGGCGCGTGATAAAGGAGATTGCCGAAAATGAGCTGCTGGGCGTTGATGGATTTTTTACCTGGCGTGGCGACACCGCGCAAGGCGGAAGAGCCGCGAGCGGTGCTTACATGGTTTGGTTTGAGATGGTTGACGCCAATGGCAACGTAGTGACCATAAAAAAAAGAGTTGTGGTAGCAGAGCGCTTTTAGTTATTGAAAGTTCTCTATTTTTGCCGCCATGAAATTATTCTTTCGCGAACAAGGGCAAGGTCAGCCGATCATTATCATGCATGGCATTTTCGGATCGTCCGATAACTGGCTCACCCAATCGAAAATCCTGGCGGAAAAATATCGTGTATTGTCGCTCGATCTGCGAAATCACGGGCAGTCGCCACACGATGACACATTCGATTATCCCGCGATGGCAAACGACCTGAAATTGTTCATCGAAGAACACGATCTAAAAAATCCCATAGTCATTGGGCATTCCATGGGGGGAAAAGTGGCCATGAACTTTGCCGTTGCACATCCGGACATGCTTTCGCGTTTAATTGTTGTAGACATCTCTCCAAGACCCTACAACCTTGAACACTATGTTATTATTGATGGACTTAAAGCCGTTCCGCTGAAAACAATTAGCTCCCGGAATGAAGCCGATGCCGCACTTGTGCCCTTCGTTCCGGAACCCGATGTTCGCCAGTTCCTCTTGAAGAATCTCCAGCGTAAAGCAGAAGGTGGATTTTCATGGAAAATAAATCTGCCGGTGATTGACAAAAATCTTTCGAAGATCGGACTCGATCTGCAATTTGAAGGCACGTTTGACAAACCGACACTATTCATCCGGGGAGCGAGATCCAAATACGTGCGCGATGAAGACATGGCGCGGATCAGGCAGATCTTTCCGCAAGCTACCCTCGAAACGTTAGACACCGGTCACTGGGTGCAGGCTGAAAAACCGAAAGAGTTTGTTGATGTCGTGCTAAAATGGTTGACGCCTTAATTGCTAAGAGGCGAAAACGACAGCGCATGGCGAAGTGTCGATTTTAGATCTGAGGCGCAAGCCTTCCCACCGAGCAGACACTTTCTTGTCTCCTTTAGAGTTTAAAGCGTGAGTTGCAAGCAGGCCCAGGTATCACGCTCGTCTCGGGACACTTCAGATAGGCCGTACCTTGAGGCCTCACGTTTCAGATCGTCAATATCGTGGGTGTAGAATCCACTGAGGAGGAGCTTACCATTAGGAGCGAGAAACGTTGCGTAGGTTTGAATCTCTGCCAGCAATACATTCTTGTTGATGTTGGCCAGAATGATGTCAAATTTTCCTGAAAGATCCACTTCAGAAATTTTGCCTTGCTGAATTCGGATGTTTTTTGTGTTGTTAAGGGATTTGTTTTCTTCTCCATTCACCACACTCCACTCATCAATGTCAAATGCCTCAATATAAGAAGCGCCAAGCTTTGATGCCATGATGGCGAGGATCGCGGTGCCGCACCCTGCGTCCATCACCCGCTTGTCGCGATGGTCAATTGTCATTTGATTTTTGATCATCAGGTAGGTCGTCTGATGATGGCCCGTTCCAAACGACATTTTTGGTGTGATAATAATTTCGAAAGGATATTGCTTTTGCGGTTTATGAAACTCGGCACGGATCAAACATTTACCGTCAACATCTATTGGCTCATAATTCTTCTCCCACTCCTCGTTCCAGTTCTTCTTTTCAATTTGATGGAAAGAAAACGTAAGCGGAGAGACGGATGCGTAACGTGACTTTATTTCCGAGATGATCTCGTTTGAATAGTTGTCTCCTTCCGCGTAAGCGTCAAAGCCGTCTGCATTTTCCTGGAAGGTATCAAAGCCGGCTTCCGATAATTCTGCGATGAGGATGTCAGTAAAATCTGAGGGGCAAATGACGCTTAATTGTGTATAGAACATGACGTAAGGTTTCGGGTTTAGCGTTCGGTGTTTGCGTGAACCCGAAGCCCGAATTCAGATTTAACTTAGATAGCCTTAATAATCTCAGTAAATTCGCGGGACTTCAGTGAGGCGCCACCAACGAGTCCGCCATCTACGTCCGGGCATGCAAACAATTCTTTCGCATTCGCAGCATTTACGCTTCCACCATAAAGAATTGAAATCGAATCAGCCACGCCCGCGCCATATTTTCCACCGATGTGTTTACGAATAACCGCGTGCATCTCTTGCGCTTGCTGAGAAGTGGCAGTTTTGCCTGTGCCAATGGCCCAAACGGGTTCATAAGCAATCACTACTTTTTGAAGTTGAGCAGCTTCAAGATGAAAGAGACTTTCTTCAACCTGCTTTTTGACCAGCGCTTCGTGACCATTTTTTTCACGGACATCCAGCGGCTCCCCGCAGCAGAAAATTGGAGTCAGGCTGTTTTTCAATGCAATGTCAACCTTCTTCGCCAAGAGTTTTCCATCCTCACCAAAGTATTGTCTCCGCTCGCTATGCCCAAGAATCACGTAAGGGATGTTGATCGATTTTAGCATAACAGCAGAAGTCTCGCCAGTATAAGCTCCGCTTTCATGCTCGCTGCAATTTTGCGCCCCCACTGAAATCCGTGTATTGCTGCCAAGAAGATTCTTAATAGAAACCAGGTAAGGAAATGGTGTGCAGAAAATGACTTTAACATTTCCTTTTACCTCGTCAGCAACCATACCCATTACCTCTGAGGCAAGGATGTTAGCTTCTTCAAAGGTTTTGTTCATTTTCCAGTTACCGGCAACAATTTTTTGGCGCATAGTTTATTTGTTTTGGAACGGCAAATATAGGAAAGGTACTGTCTACTGGTTAGTTGACAAGGTGTTTTTTGATCAACGCCCAAACCAGCAGGTTCCAACGTTTGAAACCCAAACTGTGTCTAACCAACAAAAGACAATTATGACTTACAGCGTGCGACTATTAATCGTTTTGGCAGTCATCGCAGTACTTTCTTGTGATGATGGAAGCGGTGATGCAACGCCCGTGTGCGAGGTACGTGCCACTGTTCGCGACATGCGCGGTCTGGATGGATGCAACTTTGTATTCGAGCTGGAAGACGGGACTCGCCTTGATCCTTATGTGACTGGTTATTGTGGAACGCCTCCTCTCCCAAAAGAGATTACCGAAGACCCGCTTTACAATTTCGAGTTCATCGATGGAAAGAAGGTCAAAATCAGTTACCAGGTGATGGCCGATATGGCCACAGTCTGCATGACCGGGACGCCAGTGAAAATCACCTGTCTGACGGAAGAGCGAATGCAAGGATCTGATCAATAAAAAAAGGCACCTCCAAGGTGCCGTTTTTGTTAAGGTGAACTATGGCTTACCTTTTTAAATTCACGGGGTCCATATACATATAATCCAATGTAACATTGAGCAGTGCTTTTACCCCCGTCACCATACTGGATTCATCCATCATGAAATCGGGCGTATGGTGCGATGGCGCCTTTGAAGGATCTTGCCCCGGAGGGCACGCACCCACGAAGAAAAATAGTCCTGGAACTTTCTTTTGATAGGAGGCGAAGTCTTCAGCACCGGTTTGCGCATTTATGCGCACAACATTTTTTTCTCCACCTGCTGCGCGTTGCAAACTCGCCACCATTTTTTCTGTTAAGGTGGGGTCATTGTAGGTAACTGCAGTCTTCGAGTCAATTGTCACTTCAGCACGTGCCCCGGAACTTTCGGCAATCTTTGTTGCGGTCAACTTAATTTTATCATGGATCATTTTCTGCATCTCGGGATCAAACGTTCTGATGGTGCCAGACATCTCCGCATATTCGGGAATAATGTTTTCCCGGATGCCTGCATTGATTCTTCCAACTGAGATCACCGCGGCTTCTTTTGTTAACTCTGTCTGTCTGCTGATAATGGTTTGTAGCCCGTTGATAATTTGGGCCGATACAACGATGGGATCGATGCCCATCCAGGGCGCAGAACCATGCGATTGCTTTCCGAAAACTTTAATCGTAAACCAGTCGGACGCGGCCATAAAGCCCATTGGTTTGTACTCAATTTGGCCAAGAGGACTAATCGAACGAATGTGCAGACCGAAGATGACATCAACTTTCGGATTTTCTAACACACCTTCTTTCACCATCAGGTCAGCGCCACCTTCTTCTCCGGCAGGCGGGCCTTCTTCAGCAGGTTGGAAAATAAATTTGACCGTGCCCCTTAAGTCTGCTTTGTTCTTTGACAGAACTTCGGCAACACCCATCAGAATAGCTACGTGTGAATCGTGACCACACGCATGCATTATTCCAGTTTCCTGGCCGTTGAAAGTCGTTTTTTCTTTTGAGGCAAAGGGTAAACTATTTCTCTCTGTAACGGGCAGGGCATCCATGTCGGCTCGCAGCGCGATCACAGGTCCAGGCTTTCCGCCTTTTAAAATACCAACAACTCCAGTTTTCGCAACGCCCGTTTGAACCTCAATCCCTAAAGACTTCAAATGTTCAGCAACTTTAGCCGCGGTCTTTGTTTCCCGGTTAGACAATTCCGGATACTGATGAAAGTGCCTTCGCCATTCAATTACCTTCGGCTCAACCTCCTTTGCCATCTGGTCGAGCCTGGTTTGAATTTTAGGATTGACCTGAGCAAAGGAGCTGGCTGCGCAGATCAAGCAGAAAAAGCTGTATACAAATTTCCTCATGTTTAAGATTTAGGTTTGGTTCAAGATAACATAATTGAACTGACGATGTAAAGCGTTCGAGAAATTACGGGGGCAAGAGGTTTCCTTTATTGATGGCTGGAGATTAACGAGTCAATCCTTAAATGACTTTCCCTGCCGAGCCAAAGAAAATTTGGCGATAGTCTGCGAATAGCCGGTTCGTAATCTTTAAGGATTTTCCTATTTTAGTTCTCTTGTAGACCACCTAACCTGATAAAGATGCTAAGGAAAACATCCCCCATGTTATTCCTGCTGTTGATTTGTGCCACCACGTATGCGCAAAAAATAGCAGTGAAGAAAATTGAAGTTGCTGGAGAGAAGATCATTGTGCACTATGACCTCGATGATGGCAATCCTAACAATGAATATCAGATAAGTCTGTACTCATCGCGAAATGCGTTTAACGCTCCGCTGGCAAAAGTGAGCGGAGACGTTGGTAGCGATGTGAAAATCGGGCTTAACAAAAAAATTATCTGGAATGTAAAAGAAGAGCTGGGCCCATACAAGGGAAAGCTTTCGCTTGAGGTTCGCGGCAAGGTTTACACACCGATTGTGCGACTAAACAACATCTCGACAAAATCAAAATTCAAGCGCGGAAAATCGCACATGATCACCTGGAGAGCTGGTAATAGCAATGCCATTCATATCGAACTTCTGAAGGGAGGTCAGCGTGTAGCTGGAGAGTTGAATCAGCCGAACAATGGTTCATTTTCGTTGTTTGTTCCACAACATGCTGCGGTTGGAAAGGATTATACACTGCGGATCGTTGATTCTCGTAATGCTGAATCCGTTGTAACATCTGAACCATTTGCCGTTACCCGGAAAGTGCCACTACTTCTAAAAGTGGTTCCAATTCTTGCCGTGGGCGGAGTTGCTGCGTTCCTCGCTGGAAGCGGAGGAGGAGGTGGAGGCGGTGGTAATGGAGGTGGAGGAGAGACGCCTAACGAAATTCCTACACCTGGATTTCCCGGTAATTGATTTTTTAATTCCAACGAATTTCCCCTATGAAACGAAGTATACTTTACATATTAATTTCTGTGTTGCTGGCGACTGAATTTGCTACTGCACAAACAACAAATCCGGTGCTATGGCAAAGGCGCACGGGCCCGATAGGTGGCGCGATTTACGACATCGAGTATGATGCTACTACACAAAATCTTTACGCCATTGCTGGCGAAAGAAGGAAATTGTTTGTGTCCCAGGACAATGGAGATAATTGGGATGAGTACACGTCCTCCGGCAGTTCCTTCTACTACTTCAACGATATTGAGATAACAAACAATACAATATACCTCACCTCCAGTTACGACATCTGGTCTTCTCCCGCGGCTAATCAAAACTGGGAGCAGATTACCTCTCAGTTCTATGATTTTAGTAACGCTAATAAAATTAAAAGGCTCTCTACGGGCCGGCTTGTTGTGCTTGCGAATGCTGGAATTTTCTTTTCTACGAATAACGGAAGTACATGGACGGAAGTAAATTTGACAGGCTCGCTGAACGGAAGCTACCTCGTAAAAACCTCGGCTGACCAACTATTTATCGTCAAAGACCAGAAGCCTTTTCGGTCGAATGATTTTGGCGCGACCTGGACAGAATTTTCGACTGGGTTACCCGGTGGATTTCAGGCTCACAGCATTTGGGCAAACAATGACGGGAGCGCTATCTATTGCGTGACCGGTGATAACATTTACACGAGCAACGGAACGGGAAGCTGGAGTTCGATCAAAGGTGGCTCGATAACTGACGCAACGATTTCGAGCTTTTCGTCCGAGCCAAGCGTGCTCGAGTTCACAGCTGACGGATTAGGAATGTACTTTGTTGACAACGTAAATCATAAACTGCACTCAAAAACGCTAAGTGGCGCAGCGGGCACGTGGGCGCAACGGCAGATAACTTTCCCAACAGCGTCTTCAACCATAACAAACATTACCGCGAAAGATTATCCATCTAGTTTACCCACTACTTCAACCGTCTTCTTTGGGACGAGGAGCGGAGTGATTAAGACCACGAATGGAGGAACAACTTATGCGGATGCTAACACAAACCTTTCGGGCGTAGACTCAGAAGACCTTCTTATTGATATGTCTGGAGGCGGATCCGGTGCGCTGCTAATGGTTGCCAACAACCAAAGCGCCTTGTTGAAGTCGACCTCACAAGGAGATACCTGGTCTACTCTGAGCGGCTTCTCCGGCAGCATTTACAATATCACACAAAATACCACTCGTACGGTCTTGTATATGGTTACGAGTGCAGGTGCGGTGAAATCAATTAATGCCGGAACCAACTGGTCCACCGTGACGACTCCAAGTGGACCTCAGCAATTTTATGCTGCGGATAATGATAAGGTGTTCGCTGTTTCGGGTTCTACAATCTATTACTCCCCCTCTCAAGGAAACGCGGGGACGTGGGTGACGCCTACGATAACAGGTTTGCCGGGCGGCTCTGGCTATGCTCTTAACCAGAATCAAATCGCTGTAGCAAATGCCAACCGGATGATGCTGCGGGTGTATGACTATAATACAAGCACGTACAAGCTTTACAGAATTGCGATTACCTACACCGGCCCAGCAATCAATTCGATGGTTGCAACTGAGGTTCTAAATTGCCCAATCACTGACCTGGATGACATTTCGAGGATGTACGGTGCCAAAGGAAATTTTTATCTCTTTAACCCGTACTCGAACCCGGATCAGCTTGCTGTGTCAGCGGACGGAGGCGCAACCTGGAGCAGCACAACATTCCAGGCAGGCGGTGACATGTTTGTAACGCACAACGGATATGTATTTTATCCCGGCCAGGATTCAGATAATTATGAACTGGCGATCTCTCGTGACAACGGGGCGACATTCCAGATCTCAACATTTGACGAAAATCCAAAGCCAAATACCTACGATATTGAGGCGATTGCAATTGACAACGATGGTTATGCATATGTGGCCGTGAGTGAAAACTTCGTTTACCGCAGCAAAAAGAATATTGTTCTTCCTGACGCGGTTCCTGCATCTCTTACCGAGGTGGGTCGGTCAGCCACCGCAGTTGCATTGCGCTGGGATGATAACGCCTCAAATGAAGATGTTTTTGAAGTCTTTTACTCGTCAAACGGAATTGACTTCACTAAAAGCGGGGAAGGCGATGACTATTGCAACACGCCAAACGATCGTGACTTTTTTGTGGTGACGGGCCTGCACGCGAACACAAGCTATACATTTAGGGTGCGTGCAAAGAATGAAGCAGGCAGTACTGCCGCAGCGCAAATTGTGGCAACCACGCTTAACAGTTGTGCGCAAACAATCCCTGACAATCGAAGCTGGAGTGCGGTCAATGTCGGAGGATCAGGCGGATACGCAGTGACAACTCCCAAGACCGTCAATATTCGACATCTTGGTGGAGGCAAATATGAGATTACAGACATGTCACTTCGCCTGATCCAGGCATCCAGTGATGACGCGGGCACATTTTTTGAGAGTTGCGGCCAGACGTTTGCGTTTGGCTCAGATGAAGTAAGGTCGAATGGAAACGGGACGTGGAACGGAACAAATGCGTTGACTTTAAAATGGAGAACGTGTGGTGCCGATAAAACAGAAACAATAAACCTTACCTTAAACGCAACAGATCCAGCGCCCGTAGCTCCAGTCGTTCGGGCATATACCCTTTCAAATAATTCGATTGAAGTGAACTGGATGGTTGGCGCGTATCAGAAAACATATATTGTGGAACGCGCTACAGGTACGCCAACAACCTTCACACAGGTGGGAACAGTCAACTACCCTGAAAAGAAATTTATCGACAATACAGGCCTTGTTGCAGGAACCACTTATTTCTATCGCGTAAAAGCCCGCAACGGAAATGCTTCACCTCTGGAATCTGCATACTCAGGAAACGCAAGTATTGTTTTCAACACACCAAAGTTTGTTGTTCCAGCGAATACTTTGACTAGCTACGTGGCCGTCACGTTGGGATCATACTGGGGCGATTTTAACAATGATGGATTTGATGACTATTTCACGCTCTCCTTCGATCCCGTTTCTGAAAAAGGAACTCCGATTTTCTTCCGCAATAACGGTGCGGGCGATTTTGTGCAGACGGCTGCTACCGGAGTTGTTGATGGAGAACCGTATTTTTCAGCAACCATAATAGATTATGATAACGATGGCAAACTTGACATCGCGTTTAGCGGTCAGGATCAAGTTGTATTCGATGTGTATAAGGGTAATGGCGATTTCTCATTTAATAAAGTGACCTCGTCCCTTGGTGCATTGGCAACGATCATCAGTGAAGATGGTGAAATTACGTCCATATCATGGGGCGACCTTGACAACGATGGCCTTCTCGATTTGATGGTGTTAACATCGCCTTCCTCGGGAAGTGGCGGACGAATTCTACTTTATCATCAGAACGCCAATCACACCTTCACAAAAATCGATGGTGGTTACGACATGAAGAATGATCTGCTTGAGGCGAACGGTGCAACGTGGGCCGACTATGACAATGACGGGTTTCAGGATGCTTTGATAATTAATTCGGGAGGAGCTTTTCGTCTATACCGAAACAATGGAGATTTGACGTTCGAAAAGAAGACTGGTATCGGCCTCTCGGCCTCTAACGCGATTACCGCAGCGTGGGCCGATTATAATAATGATGGTCACATCGATTTATACGTTGGAAACACGTCCACAAATACGCTGTTTAAAAATGACGGTGACGGAACGTTTACACAAGAGGGCGCCACTTCAATCTCTGAAGCGAACACAAACATCAGCGCGAGCTGGGGTGATTTCAATAACGATGGTTTCCTCGATCTGATCACGGCTGGATTCCTATCTACTCAGACACGCTTGTTTATGCGTGATGCTACTTCTCCAGGCTCGCTCGTCTTTACGAAACACATCACGGAAAAGATAAATGACCTGAGCGTTTCGCACTTCGGTGTGTCCACGGCTGATTACGATAATGATGGTCGCCTCGATGCAGCCCTATCTGGATTTGAATTTACAGAAACATCAGACGGGGTTAGTTCGGTAAACACAAATCTGTTTAGGAACAATTCGTCAACAGGGAATTGGTCCGAAGTCCGATTAAATCCTACTTCTGGTAACGAACAAGGTGTTGGCGCTAGTATAAAGTTGACTGCAGGGGGAGTTACACAACTGAGGCAAATACAGGCCGGCTCTACTTATGTGTCAAAGAACACGAATACAGCCCATTTTGGTATCGGAGCAGCGACAACAATTACAAACATCCAGGTCACCTGGGCTAATGGCCAGGTTCAGAATTATCCAAATCCGCCAAAAAATCAAATTCTTGTAATCGATCAGGATGTCGATTCGCCTGACATCACCAGCGTCAGTCCAACTAATAATTCCACAAACATTTCCACCAACACAACCGTAACAATCACCTTCGATGAAGAAGCATTTGCTGTGGGTGGAAAGATGCTTCTGCTTTATCGCAATACCGATCTAAGCACGCCAATATTGGGCATTAATGTTACTGATGCAGTTAAATCAGGAAGTACGTTTTCGTTCACTTTTCCGTCAAACCTGCTCACCGGGGTTAAGTACAATATATCGGTGGATGCAGGAGCGTTTGTTGACAAGTATGGAAATGCTTCAGACGAGTCGCCCACAGGTAACTGGGCATTCACAACTGCGGCCGGCCCGGTGTCTACTGCCTTGGTTCCAGCGAACGGATCAACGAATGTTGCAGCGAACACCGCCCTTCAGATCACTTTTGATAAAAATGTCACTGCTGTAGCAGGGAAGCGATTGAAAATTATGGACGGAACCTCCGCAATTCTTGACATTGATGTTGGAGCACAGGGATCGGTGACAAACACAGTTTATTCATTAACACCCTCGGTGGTCCTCCCAACAAATAAATTGCTCAAGGTGACTGTTGATGCTGGCGCGTTCAAAGACGCAGCAACCCAGGCGGAGTTTAATGGCATTGCACTAGATGCGTGGAATTTTACAACGGCTGTTGGTCCTGCGGCAACAACACTTTCACCAGCGCATAACGCTACTAACGTAGCAATCAATACGGCCCTGCAAATAACGTTTGATAAGAATGTGTCGACAGTGGCTGGAAAGAAATTAAAGGTGTTGGATGGTTCGACAACCATAATTGATATTGATGTTTCAACAACGGGAACGGTGACGAACAATATCTATTCATTTACGCCAGCCAGCTCATTACCTACTGACAAGGCGTTGCGCCTTGTCGTAGATGCGGGTGCGTTTATAGATCCGGTAAATCAAACGACATTTACGGGGATTGCACTTGATAGCTGGAATTTTAGAACGGCACTTGCGCCTGACGTCACCGCCCCTGTTATCTCCTTCCTGCCTCCCTTGACTGCTGCGAAAGGTTTCAACAATCTTAATAGCCCGGAAATCACAGTCACGGATGATCGTGGGACAGTATCTTCTGTTGTTATTTCAATCAAGAAATTAACCGCGGCCTCAAGCACATTTGTCGAAGTTCCTGCTATTCAGGGAACCGGAGCGAACGCGAACAAATGGGTCTTCACGATCTCCGAATCCAACCATTTTGATGCCATTGGAACTGAATATTTCATTACAGCCAAAGACCCGGCAAATAATGCCGTGAGAAGCCCGGCTGATGCCAATGCGACACATAAACTTTACCTGACATACACCGCCAATGAATCAAAAATTCCTTCTGACAAATTGGGATTTGGTGGTGCCGTGTCGAACTGGAAAGTTTTTTCAATTCCGTTTGACCTTGGAGTGAACAACTCCTTCACAACAATTTTCAACGAGCTGGACGGAAAAGAAAATAAAGTTGATTATCGATTCCTCACGATTCAGCCCACTGCAAATACAAATTGGACCGAGTATCCAAGCTTCACAACAATTACGAGGGGCCAGGGATATTTCAGCAACATCAAAACACCCGTTGACATTCTCCTCGGTCCTTTACAGGCACCTGAAAATTCAAGAACGAATCTATTCACGATTAACCTGAAAGCGGGATGGAACATGGTAGGAAACCCTTACCTCACTCAAATCTCATGGGCGAACGTCAAGGATTTCAACGGTCTAACGGGTCAGGTAGCAGAACTCCACAAGTTTAATGGAAGCACTTACCCTGTAGCTGTTCAAACACTCGATCCTTACGAAGGCGGATTTGTATTTGCACAAGCAGACCGCACCGTCACAATTCCGTTCCTTGGGCAAACGGCATCGGGTGGAAGGTTGCGGTACGAAATGTTATCGGAAGATATCAACGACACTGAATGGCTTCTAAAGCTCAATGTGAAACAAGGTGAGATTATTAACGATCTCGGAAGCATTGGTATGGCAGCTGACGCCAGGCTGGGGCTCGATGACTATGATGGTGTGTCACCACCACGGTTCCTCACATTCCTTGAAACGAATTTTGCGCACCCTGAACATTTTGCAAAACGCTTTACCAGGGACATTGTGCCGACACAGGACACATATACATGGAACTTTACAGTTGACAGCAATCTCGAAGGCGAAGCTCAAGTTTCATGGGATAATTCCTCCTTCGCTGATGGGAGCAAGGAAATCGTCCTTCTGGATGTAGCCCGGCAAGTGGTTGTAGATATGCGTAAGGTCAGCTCCTACTCGTTCAATCCGAAAGAATCTGTTAACTTTAAAGTGTATTTCGGGGAGAACCTGAAAATCGCACCCGAAACTGTTCTGCTGGGAAAGGCTTTTCCTAATCCGACAAGCGGAAACACAAATATCGCCTTTTCGCTGCCTGACTCAGGAGGACAAGATCAGTTCGTCACACTGGATATCCTGGACGCCACCGGAAGAACGTTGGGAACGATCGCGCAAGGAAGGTATCAGCCAGGATTTTACGAAGCAGTATTTAACGCCAAAGAACTTAACAATGGCTTTTACACCTATCGTTTGACGGTTCAAAATGCCCGCGGACGAAATACGATCATAAACAAACTAATTATCAAATAATCCACCATTATGAAGCGTAATGTTTCAGTTTTTTTAGCACTCCTTGGACTCGCCATCACAAACGCGATGGCGCAGAACGTCAGTGCGCGCACCGCAGAATTCGATGTGGACCTATCCGACCCGAAGAAACAAATGTTCTCAACGGTTCCATCAATTCAATTCATTCTTCCCATGGCGGAAATGAATTATTCACAAGAATCGAAATTTAAGATCAAGCTTGATGTAGAATCCGATCGCGAAATAAAAGACGTAACGATCTATGTGAAGGAAAACGAAGTGACCGCTTCCCGCGGCCAGACTTCCGTGAAGCCCCAGGCCGGCCAGGAGCTCCGTTTCACCATTGAGAAAACGATCACACTCATGGATGGTGAAAACGTAATTGAAGTCGTGGCCGAAAATGTTGACGGGCAAAAATCATATGCGACACGGAAAGTGCACGTAGGCAGTGTCGGCCTTGCCGATGCATCCAAGCTTGACCGTACCGACTATGCACTGGTGTTTGCAACCGATCAGTATGACAACTGGAGCGACCTTGTCAATCCTGTTTTCGACTCGAAGACAATTGCCGAGGAGCTGAAAAACACGTATGGCTACCGTGTAGAAATTATTGAAAACGCCACACAGTCTGAAGTGCTCAAAAAGCTTCGGGAGTATGCAGAGAAGAAATACAAGCCGCTAGATCAACTCTTCATTTTCTTTGCTGGCCACGGAACCTATGACCAGACATTCGGAGAAGGATTTGTGGTGACGAAGGAGTCGCAGGTAAACGATGAAGCAAAGACATCATACCTTTCGCACAACCGCCTGCGTTCGATCGTGAATAACATTCCATGCGATCACATCTTCCTTGCGATGGATGTGTGTTTCGGTGGAACATTTGATGCGGCCCTGGCTTCGTCTCGCGGCCAGGACGAGGAGGTTTACAAGGAACAAAACGTTGGCGAATTTATCACACGGAAGCTTACCTATAAGACCCGGAGATTTTTGACAAGCGGTGGAAAGACCTATGTGTCGGATGGAATTCCAGGCAAGCACTCCCCGTTCGCAAAAAATTTCCTTGAAGCCCTGCGTTCCCGTGGCGGAAAAGATGGAGTACTTACCCTTCCGGAGTTGTATACTTACGTTGAGCGCTTGAAAATCCAGCCCCGCTTTGGAGAATTTGGCGACAACGCGCCTGGTTCTGACTTTGTGTTTGTAATGAAATAGAAGAGTATTACCCTAACCAAACCCAAGGTGAGTGTGAATAGCGCTCACCTTTTTTTGTGCTCAGCTTTTTGGAAATTCAACGCCAGAGGTGCGCGTGGCTTTGTTGGCAGGCGTTCTTGGGTTTTGTTTGGGAAAAAATTGACAATTTGCGTCTGTAACGCTCAGCATCCACGATGAATTCTACCACCTGGATTAAAATCTTTGCAAGTGAAGCGGCAGCACGCGAGCGGATAAAACCCGATACACCGCAGCTTGTCATCATTGGTTCCACCCGGATCTGCCTCGTGCTTCATGACAATTCGTTTTCAGCAGTCCAGGATGCATGCAGCCACAACGGCCAGTCTCTCAGCAAGGGCCACATAAATTACCTGGGCGAAATTGTTTGTCCCTGGCATGGTTATCGGTTTGACCTCGCTACTGGCAGGGCTTGCGATTCGTCAAGCCCGGAACTAAAGACGTACCCCGTCAGGATTGACGAGACAGGGTTCTACCTTGCCGTTTAAACAACTTGATCGTTTATATTTGCCATTGGGTGAAATACTGTCAAAACCTCTTTCGTTTGATGATAAACTCGCGTGTGAAACTACTTTCTCTCTTTTGCATTTTCGTTTGCTCAGCTTCGTTTGCTCAGCTTCCGCTGGATGAGTCTCAATTCTATGCGCGCATCAAGCCAGGCACTGTGCTGCCTGAAAAGTTGCTGGCTTCCAAGACTGCGGTTTTTTATCCTTACACGATGACACAAAAAGACCTTGCGCTTGCCCAGCAATATTTTCAACGCGCAGGCATCGATGCTGTAGTCTATTTTGAAACCGATTTGCTTATGGCCGGACGAGATGTCTCGGTGAACATGGCGCAGTATCTGAATGCCCGGGAAATTGCAAACCTGATCGTTTTTCAAAAGACGGAAGGCCAGTATAAACTCACCTTATTTGAATACAACCGGAAGGCAAATTTTATTGAAGCGGATGCTCCCACCTGGGTGGATCAAAACCGTGTGCTGGAGGAAATATTGAAGACGCTATACCTGGCGGCATCAAACGGAGGCCTGAAACGCGAAAACAACCTGATCAATGACGTGGCCGAGAGCGGGTCGGTCATTAATGCTATTGAAGGGAGAAGAAATGAGTTTTACGCAATCGATCTGAAAGTTGATCCACTCGCGGTTCCAAAATTCGGTGATGAGGCTTTGGACAAACAACTGGAGGAGATTATGAAGGCATATCCGTTCAAATATACCCTCACAGATGCTGGCCTTTCAGAGGCTGAGTTGCGAAAGCAGGGATATCTGTTTGTGTTACGTTTTGTAAAAGCGCGCGCTAAGGTTGCAAAACAGGTATTAGGATATGATGTGACAAAGGCGGAATCGGCCATCGTGTCCATCTCTTATACGGGCGACCAGCCAGAGCTTAGAAATATCTCCGTCAATGCGGACGTTTACAAGTATTACTTTAAGCACATTGACTCTGGAAATGTTTATCTCGGAACCAAGTGGGATGCTGATGAATACTGGCAGCAGGCGATCGTCAATCAGCTCCGGGGAATGAAGATTGAATTAAAGATTCCATGATGTAAGAAGAGGCGGAAGATTTCATAGCGCTTTGCTAAAATTATCAGGACCTTTAATCTTTCCTAACCCCTTACCTGATGAAGCGACTAATCTTTCCTTTTCTGTTTGCGCTCACATCTTCATTATCAGCGCAACACGCGACACATGAAAAATTTTCTCTTGCCTGGACGAAGGGCGAAGTTGTATTTAAAACTGGCGACACGATCAACTGCGATATTCGGTTCAACCAGACAGGTGACAAACCGATCTTGCAGATATCGCATTCAGGACATACACTCACCATTCCCGTTAGTGATGTAAGTGAGTTTTCCTTCTTCGACTCTAAGAAAAATCGTAGCCGGCACTTCACCTCAATGGAAGACCCGCAGGCGGATGGCCAAGAATATGTTATGGAAAAAATCTATGCTGACGGCCATTTCAGTATTCTGAATCATAAAACTATGGAAGTTCCGCCCGAATTGAACTTTAGCCGGTTCCTGGCAAAGCCAATTAAAGTTCACAAGAAATACATCTATGATGCAACCACGGGCGAGATCCTTCCCCTGTCGCCAGAGAACCTGCTGGAGTTACTCGAACCGAGAAAAAATGAAATATTATCCTATGTGAAGGCGAACAACATCAGGTTCAGGAAAATAGCTGATTTCATAAGCGTCTTCGAATACCATAATTCGCTGTAATCTTTTCTAACGTTTTTTCAAAAACGGATCACTGCTGACATAGGGTTGACAAGCTGCCGGCTTTCTTTGATTAATAATCTTAGGTTATGGCCGAAGCGTTAAAACATATGTACAATCCGGATTTTTTTGAGAGGCTTTGCCCGGTCTTGCGGTCCTCGATTCCGGGATTTGACTGCAAATACTTTATCCATCGCATTTTCAACAATGAATGGCCGGACCTGGAGCTGAAACAACGCGTTCGACACATCGCGGTCACGCTTCACGATTTCCTACCTGCAGATTTTCCTGAAGCGGCTGACATCCTGGTGCGCCTGTCAGAGCAACTCCGTGAAAATGAAATCCATGAACAGGGATTCGCTACGATTTTCATTCCCCAATACATTCAGGTGTATGGCCTTGATCACCCAACCGTTTCTCTCAACGCCCTCGAAAAGATTACGCAACTAGTCAGTGCCGAATTTGCCATTCGCCCTTTCATCCTGCAGTA
The DNA here is from genome assembly GCA_036402075.1 of Chryseosolibacter sp. GTDB lineage: Bacteria > Bacteroidota > Bacteroidia > Cytophagales > Cyclobacteriaceae > Chryseosolibacter. The sequence goes on from DASWTP010000064.1 coordinate 18,188, forward strand.
CCGGGAATTGGCATTTGAGAAATTGAACGCATGGTGCAAACACCAAAATGCTAATGTGAGACGGTTATCCTCTGAAGGATGCAGACCTCGTTTACCATGGGCTATGGGAATACCGGCACTCAAGAAAGACCCCACTCCGATCCTGCCCATCCTCGACTGCCTGAAAGACGATCCGTCAGAGTATGTAAGGAGAAGCGTTGCAAATAACCTAAACGATATTGCGAAAGATCACCCCCAGCTTGTGCTGGAAATTGCGCGAAAATGGCAAGGCAGGAGTCCGGACACGGATCGAATTATTAAGCACGGATGTCGCACGCTGCTGAAGAAAGGTAATAGTGATGTTCTCGGCCTTCATGGATTCAATCCAAATAGCCGCGGTGATCTCAAGAGCCTCGAACTGGGAAAACCGAAAGTTAAAATTGGCGAGTACCTCTATTTCTCCTTCGCCTTTGTCAACCGCGAGAAAAAACTGACCCCTTTTCGCCTTGAATATTCAATCGATTATTTGACATCAACCGGGAAGCGATCCAACAAGATGTTTAAGATCACCGAAAATGAGTTTGATGCAGGCAAAACCGTGACGATCGCGCGCAAGCAGTCGTTCAAAAATCTAACTACGCGCAGACACTTCAAGGGAAAGCACACACTCACAATCTTCTCAAATGGAAGAAAAATCGGTGCGAAAGAATTTATGGTGTGCTAAATGCGTTTACTTTGATGAATGGCACGCAGGTATGCAGATCTTCCTTTACACTATGGCAAGGTGCCCCCATGGCTTGCCGAGCGAATGACCCTTCTGGGAGGCGCGATCACCGAGAGTATTATCATCGATTACGGAAAGAGCGAGGTGCTCAAGCGCCTGAGTGATCCGCTGTGGTTTCAGGCGTTCGGCTGTGTGCTGGGCATGGACTGGCATTCCTCGGGCATCACAACTTCGGTGATGGGCGCATTAAAGCGTGCAATAAATACCCGCTCGAAAGAGCTCGGCATATTCATCTGTGGAGGTCGTGGAAAGCATTCTCGTAAAACGCCTGACGAGCTGGTTCAGATTTCAAACCTCACCGGCCTGGATGGTGAATCACTTGTGCGTTCAAGTAAGCTTGCTGCAAAAGTCGACAACACTGCAATTCAAGACGGCTTTCAGCTGTACCTTCACAATTTTATTCTTACCAGTGATGGAGAGTGGGCTATTGTGCAGCAAGGGATGAACGATGCTTCCGGCATGGCAAGGCGTTATCACTGGCATTCGACACAATTTCAATCTTACCTTGATTCGCCTCATGCTGGCGTAACTGGTGAGAACCAGGGTTTGATTCTTAACCTGGCTGACACGCAAGCCGGGGCGACACGCCATGGAATTCTTTCCGTAACAAAAGAGAATCCTGATCGGATGTTAGGCGAGATCAGAAAGATTGTAATGCCCCGTCATCATGAAGTGTTGGAGTCTGACATAAACATGAAACGTCTTGGAGCAGTGCTGACCCTTGCCCACGATCGAGACGTTCAGGATTTTGAGTCTCTTTTGTTGCTGGAGGGCGCAGGTCCTCGAACCATCCAGTCACTTACGTTGGTAAGCGAAGTAATTCATGGCACACCATCCAGGTTCACAGACCCCGCGCGTTTTTCTTTTGCTCATGGTGGTAAAGACGGACATCCGTTTCCGGTTCCACTGAAGGTGTATGACGAAACGATCGCTACGCTAAAAAGCGCGGTCGAAAAAGCAAGGCTTGGCAACTCCGATAAACAACATGCAATCCGTCAGCTTTCTGTAATGGCGCTAAAGATCGAAAAGGATTTTCAGCCTCGACCTTTTTTTGAAGAAGTGCTTCAGAAAGAGCGGGAAGAATCTCACAGGCATGGCGGCATGACGGTCTTCGGAAAAGCGCTTCCACCAAAACACAAAAAGCCCCGGGCATCGGATCAGCTTAAGCTGTTTTAGTCACTATTCGAAAATCATGACTTCCCCCTGCTTTAACGTCACGAAATTCGCGGGACTCACATTGTGCTTTTTCAGGGCGCTTGTCAGATCATTAACAGGATCGTTGTACCCCTCATCCGCCAACGGAAATGTTCCGAAGTGGATGCCAATACTTTGCTTCGACTTTAAGTCCAGGTGTACCTTCACTGCATCATCAGGTGATGTATGAACAGGTGACATAAACCAGTACGGTTTGTATGCTCCGATCGGCACAAGTGAAACCCTGACCGGCCCCGACCTCTGCCCGATTTCTTTAAACAGTGTGGGGTGATAGCCTGTGTCGCCCGCGAAATAAATGGACCCTTTCGAAGTCTTAATCATATAGCCGCACCAAAGGGTTGCATCGCGATCGAACAAACCGCGACCTGAAAAATGTTGTGCGGGAACGGCTGTGATAGTAACCGAATCTGACACCGGCACCGCCTCCCACCAATCCACGTCTGTGACATTGGTAATGCTTTCATTTTCAAGAAGCGCTTTAACACCGAGCGGAGTTATAAATTTCGGATGATGACCCCCAAAGATTGTCCGGAGCGTTGGAAGGTCAAGATGATCGTAGTGGTTGTGGCTGATGATTACCGCATCGATCCTCGGCAGGTCTTCGAATTTAATTCCCGGAAGTCGCATGCGCTTTGGCCCCGCGAACGTCAGTGGGCTTGCACGAAGACTGTAGATCGGATCGGTGAGAATATTTAAACCATCGACCTGGATCAGAAAGGTGGAGTGATTGATGAATGTGATTCGGATATTTTCCTTTTCATGCGCTAGCGGATGCGCACCATAAGCCGGAGTCATATCTTCGGTCCACGCGCCTCGTTCACGATTTGTCATCCACTTGACCACACTACCAAAGCCCGCAGGTTTCTCGGCACCTGGGGTAAAAAACTTTTGCCCGTCAAAATGTTCTGACGCCTTACCCTGATACTTCGGTCCGGAGAATAAAGCACCGGAAATCAAAACAACGGCAACCGTGATTACCAGGAAACTCAGAACAATAAGCATAATGCGTTTGAACATGGGTGAAATGAAAAAGGAGTCTAACCAGACTCCTTTTATGATCGAATGTACCAATAATTTATTGTACCATTTTTGCGATCTGCGAGACCGGAATGGTGTTGGCTATCTTAATTACCTCGGCTTCGGTACTGTTCGGCACCACAAGGGTAAGCAAACTCGAATTCAACGGGATTTGAAGTGTATAGTCGGTTTTGTTCGTTTCGCTATCCACCGACTTTTGCAGCATTCCTTTGTAGCCGTCTACCTTGATGACCTTCTGCGTACCATCACCCGAATTTCCCATAAATGGCAGCTGCAGGATTGCATTCAGTGAGGCGACCAATGGCGAATTCCCCATAATGTCGATGTTACTGATTTTGTCACCGGTGCCGTAATCACGGTGAATCATAACGCCCGCGAGGCCCGAATTAGCCGTAACGTTGTCTGATTTAGTATTAGCAGGCATTGCCTCCAGTTTTGCCGGGAGTAGTTTCAAGACCTCACGGCCAAGCGCGATGTCAATCTCCGTGATCATCTGCTGCATGGCAAAGCGCGCGTTTTCAAGATCACCAGCGGAATAGGATGACTTAGCGGTTGCAAGATTTTTTGCAAAATCCTGGGCGGAAGCGCTTATGATTCCAGAACATACAAGGGCCAGTATAAGTAATTTTTTCATGTTGCTTTCAGGGTTAAAGGTTGCACTATTTTTCACCGAGCATTTTTTTGATCCCATCAATGTCAAATGCATTGGCAGCACTCATAACTTCCTGCTCAGAAGCATAATTGATCCCCTCCCACACAATCAGCGATGTTTGCCCCAGTGGAACGCTTAGCTTATAACCAGCGCTCTCATCGTATTCAATTATCGCCTTATAGCCTTTTACTTTTGTTTGTTTCCAATTTTGCTGACCTCCCGTTTGCTGCGCATAACCACCGTTGGCCATATACATGTTTACGGCCGACATCATTGCAGAATTATTAGCGATCGTTGCCTTGAGCTGCTTGTCGTCAAGCTGGTATACGCGCGCAATCGTTAGTCCTGCCCAGCCATAGCCCGTGCTTGTCACCTGATCCTCTTCCGCAATCATAGGGAGTGAGCTTACTTTCTCCGGCAACGACTTCAAAACTTTTTGACCGATTTCCATTTCCACGCCAAGCATAGCCTGCTGCACGGCATAGCGAGCTTCACCATAGTTACCTGCTTTGTACGATGTTTCTGCATCGTCAAGATTTTGATTTACGTCAGGCGGGGTTGAAACCAGACCGCCACCGCCTTTGTTTGTTGGCTTGTTGCCATGTGTTGTTCCCGATGATGTAGAGGAATTGTCTTCGGTTGATGACCCGGAGCTGGACGAATTGTCGACACCGGTTTTGTCTTCAGCTTTTTTTTCGAGCGCTTTTTCTGCTGCCTGTGAAGCCTTTTGTTTGAGCTTCCCAACAAGGCCCTGGGCGTTTGCGTGTGCGCAGAAAAGCACAACGCAGCCGGCTAGAATAATTTTTTTCATAAATGAGGGGGATAACGAAAACCAAAGTTAAAGGTTTTCGAAATGCCGCGGATTTCATATAAGGAAAACCAATAGGCTTGTCGTTGCCGAGGAAGGATTAATTAGCCGCGCTTAGCGTAAGGTAAATCTTGCTGTAGTAGAGCGTAGTTTTTCCGGAGGAGCCTGAATCCGTTCCTACGATGAGCCAGATTTCTCCCCGACTGTTGGACTTCACGCGAAACGGGGAGTTCATATTTGTAGAGTTTGTGCGGTTGATTTGTGTGTACGACCCTGAGGGAACGGAAAGATTCCCGATCGCAATCATGTCGTTTCCGCTTTCATCCAGAGACCCTTTGTCGATGTTCATGATGTATCGGTTGCGATCAATCAATGACTTCGGCTCAATTGCCGTTGCTCCAACTTTCAGAAACACATTTTCACCTGCGGCCACGGTTCCGGTTAGGCCCTGTTGCGCGTCCGAGAACAGGCTGACGTTGAATGTCAATGTATACACCGTGTTTGGGCTTAATCCTTCGAGCTTACGTTTGATGTACATGAAGAGCTCGGTGCTTCTGTTATTGCCGGACAGCATAATCGAATTGCTGCCACCCGGTTCAGGCTGATAGGCGTATTTAAGTTCGTAATAGGTTGAATCATCCACCCCGGTAGGGTATTCAGCAAACCCGTGTTGCCAACCATGCTGGCTTTGAGAGAAATCGAAATTTTCGGAAAAAATCGTAATTCCAGACGAATCGGGATCGGCCATACAGCCGGCCAAACCAAGAAAAACACTAAAAATCAAGAACCGCAACATCGCTTTCATAAAGCTCTCTATCGGATAAATAGACACGAATCGGCCGGTAAAGGTTGTTACCCCGGTAAAATTTGTTGATTTACCTCAATAAAAACACATTTTACACTAATTTTTCTACACTTCCGTCTACTTCCATGAACCGCGCGAACTAAGCAAACGTTCAACCTACCGTAAACATTCGCCTATGCACATTTCTACCCACAGCAGACAGTTCCCGTTCAAGTCGGTTCTAAGCCTAAGGTTGTTAATTGAGTATTGGGAACAGGCGATTAAAACCGGTGCCGTTCCGGCTTTCGTCAGCGGTCTCTTAGACGAGATTAAGCGCGCACCGGAACTTGCCCGACCAATTGAGGACCTTTCAATCCTCGAAAAACACAGGGACCTTGTCAATTTTCTTATGACGGCCGCCATTCCATCCGCCCATCAGGACGTAGATCTGGCCGCTGCCACCGTTCCATTCCAATTTAAGTCTTTCTTTTCGACAACCGCCTTTGACAAGACCCTTTCATTCGAAAAAATTGAACGCAGCGCTAAAGTAAATATTCCTGGCCACGACATGAGCATCGGCAAGACGATTCACGCGTGTCTGCTCATCCTGCAAAAATACTACGATGTTAATATCAACTTTGACAAGCCTATCCTGTTTACGATCAGAAATGATGAGACCGGGCTGGACAAAGTATACAAGGTTGAGATCGGTAAGCAGTTTACCGAGATTATTGCGAAAGGGGAGCTGAAGCCGATCGATCCAAAGATCATTAAATTTCTTACTGAAAAAGTCTACGATATCGACCTGTGGCTGCAATATATCCGACCTGAGGATTTCGAATTTCATGGCTTTATGATCTTCCGGATGGTTGATGTCACCGAGCAGGAAATGTTGTCGTCAATCAAATATGACCTTCTCGAAAAGAATGCAGTGACGAAAAAGGAAAACTTCGCGTCCATTCAACAAAAACTAAGATCGATCTTTGATATGAGCAAGATGCGGCTGGGCCTTGCTTATTTTGATAATAACAACAACATCATTCTCAACACCGGCCAGGAGGAGGAATGCTGGAAGAGTTTAGTTGATTCAGCCCATCCCGAAACCAACTGTGACTTCCACGGGTCGATATACGAACGCAGCTGGATGGAGAAACGATACGTGACCATCGAAAACCTGGAGACCTATCCCTTCCGAAGCAGTATCGAGAATATGCTGCTGGCAAACGGAATAAAGAATATTCTACTTGCTCCGCTTATTGATGATGGTGAAACCATCGGTATGTTGGAGCTTGCTACGGAGACACCCGGGCTCCTTAATGCAATAAGTGCAAACAAAGTGGAGAATGCATTGCCGATGTTTACCGCAGCGGTGAAACGTGTTAAGGAAGAAACATCAACAGAGGTGCGCGCAATCATCCAGGAAGAATGCACAAACATTCACCCGACCGTGCAATGGAGATTCCTTGAAGCCGGCAACAACCTGCTGACTAAAAGGAGGCGTGGTGAAAAAGCAACCTTCGAAGAGATCAGTTTTAAAGATGTATATCCGCTGTTTGGCCTGGCCGATGTGCGAAATTCATCGCTTGAGCGAACATCAGCGATCCAGAAAGATCTTCAACAGAACTTAAAACTTGCGAAAGATCTCCTCCTAAAAATAAATGCGATCAAAAAGCTTCCGCTGCTCGAGGAGGTTATTTTCAGGACCGATTCGCAACTTGAAAAAATCAACAATGGGCTTGCCTCGGGCGATGAGAGTAACGTGCTTGAGTTTTTGAAGCAGGAGATAAACCCGCTTGTGGATCACTTTGAGTCTGAGCACGAGTTTGAAAAGCTGATTTCCCGGTACCGCCATCACCTTGATCCGGTTTTCGGTGTTGTTTACAAGAGACGAAAAGCCTTCGAAGAAAGTCTCTCAGCCATTAATCGAACGATCAGTGGCGTGCTTGATGAGGCGCAGGTTTCCGCACAAAAAATGTTTCCTCACTACTTCGAGAAGTACCAGACAGACGGCATTGAGTTCACGCTTTATGTCGGAAGCTCACTCACCCAAAACCGAAAATTCGATTTGTTCTACCTTAAGAATTTCCGGTTGTGGCAACTCGTGCTTATGACTGAGATCGATAGGCGGATTGACCAGTTGAAACCCAAACTCAAAACGAGCCTCGACATTACGCAGCTTTTGCTTGTGCACGACCAGCCCTTGTCAATTCGTTTCAGACCAGACGAAAAACAATTCGATGTAGATGGCGCCTATGATATCCGTTACGAGATCGTGAAAAAACGAATCGATAAGGCGCTCATAAAAAACACGGGCGAACGCCTTACTCAGCCCGGCAAAATCGCGATTGTATACAATCAGGTGAAAGTCGAAGATGAATATTCGCGATACTTTGAGTTCCTGCGGGCGAAAGGATTAATTACCGGGAAGGTGGAGCTGTTGGAACTGGAAGAGCTTCCTGGTGCTACGGGGTTAAAGGCTATGCGTGTTGAAATAGCGCAACATAAATCATTGCCCCTGCTCGGGAAAGACGAATTGCTGAAAAACATTGCAGAGGCAATGAGCCTGCAATAGGCTGGCCTCCGCTCTACCGATTGTTGCTGTCAGATTAATCTGCTAACTTGAAGAATAACCATTCTTCATGCGACAGCCTGCCATCCTACTGATTTCAATTGCACTTCTCGGTTGCAAAGAAGTGTCATTCAAAGAACCGCAGCCGAAAGGCAAAAAAGAACTCACCTCGGTTCCAAAAAATATTCAGGGTAGCTATCTCGTCCTGACTGACGAAGGCATTCCATCGAAAGACACAATTGTCATATCAGCGCGGGGTTATCGTTTCGGTTATTTCGACCCAGAAGAGCGGGCTGCGAAAAACGATGAGTACGAAGAAGGTGTGCTGAGCGACTCTATGATCCTGAAGTCGTATAAGGGTTATTATTTTCTGAGCCTGAAAGAAAACCCCGAGTGGATTGTCCGTGTGTTGAAAGAGGAAAAAAATGGTGACCTCATCTATATGGCACTGGAGGACAAGAAAATCGAGTTCAATGAATACCTCGAGAAATTGTCTGGAGAGATTCGCATCGATAGTATGACTACCGAATCGGAAACGCTTTATCAAATTGATCCGGATCCAAATCAATTAGTTGATCTTATCAAAAAGAAATTCTTTTCTGAAACGCGGTTAATTAAGGTTCGCCCGCAGCAGGCTTCTCGTCAGACGCGATAACGGGTTCAATGAATGGAGAGGCCTGCTGATGCAGACGAATTGCCTTTCGCGACAAGATCAGTCCAACGATGAGTGACACAATTGCGCCCATCCAGATTCCCGTCCATACGCCAGTGGCATCGGCAATGAACCAGAAATAGTCATACGCCCCATGGAAGAACGTTGCTCCCATTAGGGCGAAAAGCGAGAAATAGAAGCGGTGAAACTTTCTGAATTTTCCGATGCCGAGAAAATATCCCATGATAACGCCAAACGTTGCGTGGGCCGGCACTGCGGTGAACATTCTTAGAATTCCGGTCTCGATACCGTAGCTGTACACGTAGATGACATTTTCAAAAGTGGCGAAGCCCATGCTTACCATGACTGCGTACACGATTCCATCGAAGGGCTCATTAAAATTTTTGTTCGGATAGAGAATAAACCGAACGAACAGAAACTTGCTGAACTCTTCTACCAGCGCCACTTTGAAAAATGCATCGTAAAACTGGTGCAGCACATCGTCATCTTTCAGCGCGAGGAACTTTTCAAGAGGAAAGCTGATGCCCAGCGTGATAAAGGTGCTGAAAATTCCATAAATAAAGCTCAGGAACAACAACAAAACCGGCTCACGCTCATGTTTATCCTTCAGATAAATATAAAGCATAATGGCAAAGCCAGGCGCCAGCGCAATTCCTAAAAGCTCAAACAAGACAATGGGGTTAACTTGTTATTCAATCTTTTCTTCGACCGCATCCATTTTTTCATCAGTATACTTTCCTGACGTGGCGTACACAATTTTTCCTTGTGGATCCAGCACGAAGAAATACGGAATATCACGTTTTTCAAAATCGAGTGCTTCTTTATATGTCTTCAATTCACCCTTGTAGAAAAGAATGTAGGGCAGCAATTGCGGATCGATGTTCTTTAAGGCTTTCTTTTTCGCGGTTCCTGTAGCTGCCGCGTTTACGCCAGTAAACATGGGCACAAAATATACATTCACATCATAGGTAAAACCGGCCAGCACCCCATTGGTTTTTTGAATGAACTTCTGGAACACGGGTTGAAACCATGAATTTAACTCATCCTCGGATTTTTTCGAATAAGCCATTCCAATCAGCGTATATTTTCCCGCAACGTCTCCGGGCAGCTTCACTTTTTTGTCTTCTACAGTTTCTGCTTCCAGGCCTGGAAATGTTTTTCCTATTACCTGCGCCTGGCTCATGTTTACACAAAGGGAGAAAATGGCAACAACGAACAAACGGTTCATACGATGGATTTTAATTTAAGTTATGAAATGGTTGAATCTTTTCGAAGCTAAAGCAACGCGAAAATCAGGGATGTCGCAATTACTGTTCCGGAATATGCGGTGATAGGAAGAATTTGGCTTTAGAGCGAAGCTTCGCAACTAGTGACGAACCCATTTGCTGATTTCGTCCGCTGATTTTCGCTTTGGGGCTTTTGGTTGCTCACGTGGCACACCTACGTGCATAAAACCAACTATCCGATCCTCTGCTTCGAGCCCGAAAACGGCTTTAGCCTCGGGGAAATACGTGATCCCTCCTGTGCTGAGATAACACCCAACGTTGTAGGCGTGAGCGGTGAGGTACATATTTTCGATAGCGCAGTAAACCGCTCCGATCTCTTCCACCTCCGGAATGGAGCGCTTCGGATCGCGAACCATACACACGACAATGATGTGTGACGAAAGAAGAGGTTTCCGCAAGAGCTTCTGGTATTTCTCTTCCTTAAATGACCCGTCTTTCATTGTTACCTCACGGAATACATCGGCCTGGCTCTGCGCGAACTGTTTAATGCCTTCGCCCGTAAAAACAATAAAGCGCCACGGTTGCGTGAGTTTGTGCGTTGGTGCCCACGTTGCGTTTATCAACATCTGCTTGATAATAGCATCATCAACCTTTTCACCCGTGTAAAATTCGGGGAAAACGGATCTTCGTGCTGCAACGAGCGTGTTAAAGTCATTAGGCGTCATAAATTAATTAACAGTTTGCGAAACCGAGCGAACAGCATTGAATAACGTCAGTCCTGTGTAACCAGGAAACGCACTGGCTCGTATTTGTCATCTTCTCTTTCTTTTTTGTATGTGAGTTATCCGTCAAATTTCAGGAATTCTCTCATGCTAACAAAGCTTTTGAAGTGCACGGCAGCATGACACGTTAACGGAGGCTTTGCAGCAGCACTTAAGCACGTGATTTCTTTTGACTACATTTGTCAGCAATAAATAAAATTTGTTTCGCGAAATAAAGCTGAGACCTGCAATGAAAAAATTTTTCTTGATCCTCCTGGTAGCCACCTCGTGTGCACCAACATACATTCCTAACCTGCGCAACTCTCCAATGTTTACACAAAAAGGAGAAGTGCAATTGAACTTCCAGGTCGGCAACGGCCTCAACGGTCAGGGAGCATGGGCGATCAGCGAAAATTTTGGCGTTATCGGGAGTTATTCTTACCTCGAACGAAGTGGAGCAGACCAGTCATCGCCTGATTACCGCAAGCATACGTTTGGAGAAGCAGGCGTTGGCTACTTCAAGAACACCGAAAGCATGTTTATTGAAGTATTTGGAGGCTACGGAGAGGGTACTGGTTTCAGCGATGATGCATTGGCATTCCTTGGATCTTCCGGTTACACGGCATCCGGAAACTATAAACGTTATTTCCTTCAACCTGCCTTTGGAATGAATAAGAAGATCATGTTCGTATCATTTGTTCCACGATTTTCGCTGGTTGAATTCACCGAGTTCTCAACGGGAGGAGTTCGCTACCTTGTTGATGAGGATCCAACATTGTTCTTCGAGCCTGCGGTGATTGGCCGTGTGAATTTTCACAAGAACTTTTATTTCACATTTCAGGGCGGACTCTCCGTTCCTGTTTCCAACGATCCGTTTTTTGAATACCGCCTGATGCAAATCTCAAGTGGACTGGGAGTGCGCTTTGGCGGCAAGAACACGGAAGAAATTAGGAATTAAGATTTTAGATTATCGGTTTATTTCGGAAACTGACTCGCATCAATATTCGGAATTACCTTCAAGGCGTTCTTATAGTAGATTTTTTTAAGAATATCATCAGGCAAGCCCAGCCCATACATGCGCCAGAAGGCGTGGTAGCGTTTGTGGTATGGGAAGTATTCGTCTTCCGTTTCAAGAACACGGAAGTACGTTTCATATTCTTCCGGCACCCAGCTGTCTTTACCGAACATCACGCGGTCCTGATATTTCGTCAAGAACGCTTTTGCAGCACGCGGTTGTCTGCCGAGTTCGGCAATTACCGCCCCGATCTCTGTATACATATTTGGAAACTTATCCATTAGCTCACCAAGCTTTTTCAGATCGCTTCCGTACCAACCCATGTGGGCGTTGATGAATTTAGTCTTCGGATGTTTTTTAAAAATATTGTGCTGCTCGGCTATGATGGTTTCCCACGATACGGGATCGTTGTCGTGCCTTCTGCCCGGATGCAATTTCAGTTCTAACCAGCGCTCGTTGTTCTTGTCAATTGGTTGCCAGAATTGTTTTGGATCGGCTGCATGAATTAAAACCGGAATTCCCAGTTCGCCACACTTTGCCCAGATCGCATCAATGCGCGGGTCATCAATTTTGATGCGGTTGCCTTTACTGTCTTTGCTGAACATTCCGAGGCTCTTGTAAATCTTCAGCCCATTCGCACCCTTTCTCACATCGTCTTCCAGTTGTTTTACCATACGGCTTTGCCACTCGGCATCGTCAATCCCACCGAAGTCAACATTGGTGAAGACGATAAAGCGTTTCGGGTTGGTCTTCTTAACGTTATCCAGGGATTTATCAAGGTGCTCTGTGCTTCCGCGGCCGCGTCCACTGAGATTCACCATCACCTGCATGTTCAGCTCGTCCATCTTTTTCGCCAGTTCATTGAGGTCCTGGGTGGGCATCGAAAACTGGTGGTTGTGAACATCGATAAAGGGAAATTTCGCCCGCGTAACCCGATGCTCCGGAACGACAAGAGATGAAGGTGGTTCGTATTCTTCGAAATCCATCTTCATATCAAGAGGTACTTCCTGCGACCAGGCGGAGGTGAGTGAAAGGATCAGGGCAATAGCAGGCAAAAACCGAAAGCGCATAAATAAAAATTTTTTCAAGATACGGGGAATACAGTCACTTCGTTAAAAATTCTGTCAGGCGGATTAAACTGTGTATCAGTGAATAAAAGCCGAATAATTCATAAATTTGACAGGTTATACTTATGAAAAAATCATATTTCACGCTTGCCCTTTGTCTGTGTCTGACCGTGGCTTTTGCACAGGATCCTCTTGAGTCTGCAAAAAAGAAACTTCAGGCGGGTGACTTTGCGGGCGCCAAGGCAGATCTCAGCAAACTAATCGATGGTCAGCCGAAGAATAAGCTGGCGTTGAACCTGCGGGGCAAGGCAAAGGCGGGGCTCAACGATTTTTATGGCGCCATAGGGGACTTTAACGCGGCCCTCGAAATCGATTCTACTTTTGCAGAGGCACTTAACAACCGGGGCGAGGCCAAGCTTGATCTCGAAGATGACGATGCGGCAATACTCGACTTTGACAAAGCAATAAAATTTAATCCGAAATTTGCTGACGCCTATACTAATCGCGGCCTCGCGAAGTATAACATCGAGGATTTGCAAGGCGCCTATTTCGATTTTTCGAAGGCACTTGAGCTCGGCCCTGCCGATGCCGACAAATACTTTAACCGTGGAGTGGCAAAAGCTGAGTTAGGTGAATTCATCAGCGCCATCGATGATTATACCAAAGCGATTGAAATGGACAAGGCCGATGGAAGTCTTTTCAACTATCGAGGCGTAGCGCATTACAATGCCGGGAATATCGATCAGGCGATTGCCGACTATGATCAGGCGATCAAGCTTGACGCAAAAGATCCACTAAAGTTTGAAAACCGGGCATTGGCAAAAAGCGCGAAAGAGGATTTTAAAGGTGCCCTGGAAGATTACAACAGGGCAATCGAACTTGATGCCGAACAGCCTGAAACATTCAATCTTCGTGGTGTAGTAAAGCACAATCTTGCAGATTACGATGGTGCGATTGCCGACTACACAAAAGCGATTGAACTCGATGAAACGAACCCGGTTTACTTTGACAACCGCGCGCTAAGCAGAACAGAGAAGGAGGACTTTGCCGGGGCCGTGGAGGACTACACAGCTTCCATCGAACTCTATCCAAGCGATGCAGAGACGTTTTTCCAGCGCGGGCTGGCCAAGCTCGGCATGAACAATCAGTATGATGCTTGTCTCGACTTTAAACGAGCTGAAGAAATGGGATCGCCTGATGCAAAAGCAGCCATCAAAAAAAATTGCAAATAGCTTCTGCAGTGAAAAGGAAGAGTGTCGTTGTCATACTGAATGGTATTTCTCTTCGCAGGAAAACTTTCTATAAAACATTCCTCCCCGTACTTTCAGCGATAGCAGACGTAGAGGTGAAAGAAACACTCACCAAGAACGATGCTGTGTCACTCGCCTCAAAGGCCTGTGATCACTATGTGGACGCTATTCTTGCAGCAGGCGGTGATGGCACACTGAATCAGGTTGTAAATGGCGTGCTCGCGGGTCGCGAAACGGCTTCGAAGCTTCCCGCGATAGGACTCATACCTCTTGGCTCAGGCAATGATTTTGCGAGAACCGCCCAGGTTAGAAGTGACCCGCGACAAATCCAATCGCTTTTAGAACGATTTGCTCCAAAAAAAATTGATGTTGGTGTCATCCAGTTCACCAGCTCCCAACTTCACAAGACAGAAACTCGCTATTTTGTGAACATGGCCGATATGGGAATGGGGCCAATTGTTGTCGACAAAGTGCTAAAAAGCGGAAGAGCACTCGGTCATGCCGCAGCGTACTACAAGAGCATTATCGCAACTTTTTTCCAATACAAGCTCGTTGAAGTCGAGGCAATAGCCAGCGATTGGAAATGGAGCGGAAAGCTGCGAACGCTGGGTGTTGGAAATGGGAAATATTACGGCCACGGGATGGGTATTACTCCGGATGCAATTTTAGACGACCGAATGTTTCACGTATTCATTTGCGGAAACGTTTCTGTGTTTGACTTTATTCGTTACACCGGGCATCTTAAGAAAGGGAAACATATCAACCTGCCGGAGATTCATTACAAAACGGCAACCGAGATTGTATTTACCTCCGAGAAGCAATGCCTTATTGAGGGCGATGGAGAAATTTTCGGGCAGTTGCCCGCAAAAGTCAGCCTCTTAAACCGTCAGCTTGACTTCCTGATATAAAAAAAGCCGGGCGAACCCGGCTCTCAATTTAGATAACGTTAAAATCATTTCTTCACCACAAGCGTGCTCGCCATGAGGTCGTGCAAGGCTTGTTTCTTTTCTGTGAAGGCGGCCATGATATAGCCGATGCACATGAACGAGCTTGAAATGAGTTTGCCGATGCCTCTTAAAAAAGCTTTTCCAAAGGAGATTCGGTTTCCATCAAGGTCTGTTACTTTGATACCCAGGGCCATCTTTCCCACACTTGCCTGCGCTTTTGACGATTCCATGATTGCATAATAGAGAACGGAAATAGCGTAAACGATCAGGATGACCGAGCCGATGGCTGCGATGATGGTCCCGATCACTCCTACTGCAGCTCCATCGGAAAGGCCACCGTTCTCAGAATCAATCTGTGAGACGATGCCCAAACCCATTGCTGCAAGAATGGGCGTAACAACTATTCCCTGGATGCAACCAATAATTATCCAATCAATAAGCATGGCAACAAGGCGGGAAATAAAGCTTGCGTAGACAAGACTCGATTGAGTCATTACAGGAGGTGTAGCGGTGGTATTCATAAGGAGGTTAAGGTTTAGTAAACTTTCTGTAATTTACTCATTCGATAGTAAAACCTAAAGTGAATTCAAAACTTCAACAACAGTTCACGTTACTGGAGCAGACACGAGCGGAGATCGTCAGCCTGGTCCTGCCACTCGAAGAGTCGTCTTTCAGCAGAAGTTATGGTGACAAGTGGTCGATCGCTCAAATCCTGATTCATGTTATTACCAGCGAAAGATTGGCCGTGCTCTACATGCGAAAGAAATTTCAGGGGGTAGACAACCTGAAAGATTCGGGATCGATTGAGTCGCTCAAGCGTTTGTTGTTGCGGGTCTCTCAACGCCTGCCGTTCAAATTTAAAGCTCCAGCCACAATCCAAGACAAGACACCAGAGCCACCCACTAAGGACGCGTTGCTTAACCTCTGGGAAGCTGAACGTACGAAACTCAATGCATTCCTCTGCTCGATTGAAGAAAAGAATGTAAATAAAATGATCTTCAAACATCCAATTGCCGGAATGCTGAACGCAGCCCAGGGGGTAGCATTTCTGCGCGAGCATTTGCTTCACCACAAACCGCAAATTGTAAAGCTCACGAAACAATCGTAGCCAGATGACATCTTAAAAGTTTGCACATAACAACCGTTTTGATCTTACGCCCTATATCTTAAATTTATAATTTCACAAACAAACCCTGCTTCATGAACCGAATTTTCCTGCTCGTCATTCTTTTATTGACGGCATCCTTCGCCAAGGCCCAACAGCAACGTTTACAATCGCCAAAAGAATTTCTTGGCTACGAGCTCGGAGAGCGGTTTACCCGTCACCATCGCGTGGTCGAATATTATAAGCATGTGGCTGACGTGATGGAGAATGTCAGTTTGACGCAATATGGTGAAACGTACGAGCATCGGTCGCTGGTTTATGCCATTGTCACATCCCCTGAAAATTTTAAGAACCTTGAGCAGATCCGTACAGACAACTTAAAGCGCACGCTTGCCGAAGGGTCGGCATCGGGGGATCGCAAAGCCATCGTCTGGCTAAGCTACAACGTGCATGGTAACGAAGCGAACTCGCTTGAGGCTTCCATGTGGACCTTGTATGAGCTCGCCAATCCATCGAATACAAGAACGCAGGAATGGCTGAAGAATACGGTTGTGATTCTGGATCCGTGTATCAACCCGGATGGGAGAGATCGCTATGCAAATTTCTATAATCAATACGGCCACCGTGTACCGAACCCTTCTGGTGATTCGAAGGAGCACCGTGAACCCTGGCCAGGCGGAAGAGCCAACCACTACTTGTTTGACCTGAATCGTGACTGGGCATGGCAGACTCAAATCGAATCGCAGCAACGCCTGAAAGTGTATAACCAGTGGATGCCGCACGTTCACGTTGACTTCCACGAACAAGGCTATAATAACCCTTACTTTTTTGCCCCTGCTGCGGAGCCATTCCATGAGGTAATTTCTCCCTGGCAACGTGAGTTCCAGGTCATGATTGGAAAAAATCACGCGCGCTATTTCGATGAACAGGGATGGCTTTATTTCACTAAGGAGGTTTTCGATCTCTATTATCCAAGTTATGGAGACACCTATCCGACCTATAACGGAGCGATTGGGATGACCTACGAACAAGGGGGAAGCGGTTTTGGTGGTTTGTCAATTACAACCGAGACAGGCGATCCACTCACGTTGAAAGATCGACTGACGCATCACCACACTACCGGATTGTCTACCGTTGAAATCACGTCACGCAATGCAAGTCGCGTGGTTGAAGAGTTCGAAAAATATTTCCGTGAAAGCAATGCCAACCCGGCCTCGCCTTACAAAACATACGTGATAAAAGCCGACAATAACCGCGACAAGCTGCAGCACTTAACTACATGGCTGGATACACATGGCATCAAGTACGGTTCCGCATCAGCCGGAAAAGCATTGAAAGGATTTGATTTTCAGTTGCAGGCACAGGGTAACTTTAATTTGACTTCGGAAGACCTCATTATCAGCGCCTACCAACCGAAATCTAAATTGCTGACGACATTATTTGAACCTCAGTCAAAGCTCTCAGATTCCATGACGTATGATATCACTGCCTGGAACCTGATGTATGCTTATAACCTGAAGGCCTTTGCCACGCCCGAGCGGATCAACATTGGAAAAAATTTCGAGCTCGCTTCGAATGCCGATCCTGCATTAGTCAACAAACCTTACGTCTACATCTTCAAATACGAAAATCTGAAAGATGCAGAGTTCTTGGGCGCGCTCATGCAAAAGGACGTTAAAGTTCGGGCAGCCCGGAAAGCATTCAGTATTACCAATCAAAATTTCGCACCGGGAACATTACTGGTTGCAAGGAGAAACAACGAACACATACGCGACTTTGATGCACTCATTCAAACCACTGCCAAGGAGTACAGCCGAACGTTGTACGCGTCATCTACCGGGTTTATGGATAAAGGAAAAGACGTTGGGTCAAGCGATGTCAGCTTTCTCAAGGCTCCGAAAGTGGCGGTGCTGATTGGTGAACAGACGTCATCGTTGTCCAGCGGAGAAATCTGGTATTTCTTTGAACAAAATCTGAAATATCCCATTACACATTTGGGCACTGAATACGTTAAGAACATTGACTTGAAGAAGTATGACGTGCTGGTGGTGCCGGAAGGAAACTACCGTCTTTTTGACGAAGCGATGCTTGCCCAGGTTTCAACATGGGTTTCGGGAGGAGGACGATTGATCGTTGTTGCCAACGGAATCAATTCATTTGCTGGCAAAGATGGATTTGGAATTAAAAACTATTTGTCAGACAGTGAAAAATCGGATGCGGAAAAGAAGGAGAAGGAGCTAAAGGAAAAGGATGTTCTGGCACGCTACGAGGACTATGAGCGAAAACAGTTGTCTGATTACATCTCAGGCGCGATTTATAAAGTGACGGTTGATAATTCTCATCCGCTTGCCTTCGGTCTAGGCAACACCTACTACACACTGAAGACAAATGAGAATCGTTTTGCTTTCCTCGAGGATGGTGGAAATGTTGGAGTGATCAAAGGTAAAGCAAAGCCGGTTCAGGGATTTGCGGGATATCGCGCCAATCAACGGATGGATAACACCCTGGTATTTGGCGTTCAGCAAAAAGGCCAGGGGAATATTGTGTACCTGGTTGATAATCCGCTGTTCCGATGCTTCTGGGAGAACGGCAAGATGGTGTTTGCAAACGCTGTGTTTATGGTTGGAATGTAGGTTTTTCACCGCGAAGACGCGGAGGTATCATAAACTGGCTTATAATCTGCAACTCGTAAGCACCCGAAGCGTGCGATAAAAGTTTGAAAATAGAGATGCGAAGACCTGTGATCAGATCAGGCCTTCGCATTATTTAACTTTCGCCTTTCCCCGCGCCCCTCCGGTAAAACAGCATTTCAAGAGAGCGCTAGCGAGCGATACTTTTCAACGCTGCGTCATAATTTGGCTCCTGCCCGATCACGGGAACAAGCTCAGTGTGCCGAACAACACCATCAGGGCCGATCACAACGATTGCCCTGGCATGGAGTCCGGTGAAGCCCCCGGTCGTCATCAGCACACCGTAATTTTTCGAGAACCCTTTATTAAGAAAATCTGAAAGAAGAACAACGTTGTTAATACCCTCCGCTGCACAAAATCGCTTATGGGCAAAAGGTAAATCTTTCGAAATACTGATCACCATTGTATTGGGGACGGTTGTGGCAAGTTTGTTGAACTCACGTACAGACGTGGCGCAAACCCGTGTATCAATGCTGGGGAAAATGTTCAGAATGACATTTTTTCCAGCGTAGTCTTTTAATGACATTTCCTTAAAGTCGGTGCCCGCAAGTTTGAAGTCAGGTGCCGGGCTTCCAACCGATGGGAGTTCCCCGTCAATTTCTACAATGTTTTCTCCGAGTTTTGTCTGTGCCATGCTTATTATTAAAGGTGTACGTTCAAAAATAGTGAATCCGCTAAACCTAAAAGATCACGCTGCATAACAACGGCAACCGGCCTTTTGTTTTCATAATTTGACCTTTGGCCTTATTCTCAACACACATTATTGCTGAACGGTAGTGATTGACTGACGGAATCAGTAAATTTCTTGTCTTCCAATATACCCGTCATGAAAATATTTTGCCTCATCATTTTTGTACTCACGTCTTTTTCTGCCAGCTCCCAGGAGCACACAAAGGCTGCGCAACTATTTCTGCACTCGCTTGACGAAGCTCAAAAAAAGAAAGCCATTTATCCTTTTAGCGATAAAGAAAGATTTAACTGGAACTTTGTTCCTACGGGCCGTAATGGAATTTCGTTTCATGACATGAGTGATCGTCAGCGGGAACTGGCACTTGCGCTTCTTGAGGTATCACTGAGTCAACAAGGGTTTACGAAGGCTAGCGGAATCATCGCGTTGGAGGCGATCTTACGTGACGTAGAAGGCCGGTCAAAAGATGATGGCTACCGCGATCCGCAGAAATATTATTTTACGATTTTTGGCAATCCTTCTGAAAAAGAAATTTGGGGCTGGCGGATTGAGGGGCATCATCTTGCATTGAATTTTTCATCAGCGGACGGAGTTATTGTTGCTTCGACACCATCCTTTATGGGATCAAACCCAGCGATTGTGAAAACGGGATCACAACGCGGTCTACAGGTCTTGAAGAAAGAGGCTGAGCTTGGATTTTTGTTGGTCAATTCGCTTACGGAGCAGCAGCGTAAGGTTGCCGTATTTTCAGATGTTGCCTTACCAGAGATTGTTTCGGGAAACAGCCGGAGTGTTGAATTGCTTTTGCCACGCGGAATACTCTATCATGACCTTAACCCATCACAACAGAAGCTTTTTCGGGAACTGCTAACAGTATTTGTGGATAATTACGAGCTGGGTTTCTCGAAAACGCTCTGGAAAAAGATCGAACGCATGGGATATGAAAAAATGGCTTTTGCGTGGGCTGGAAGCCTTCAGCCGGGCAAAGGCCACTATTACAGGCTGCAAGGAGTTGCGTTGGTAATTGAATATGACAACACACAAAATGACGCCAACCACGTGCACACCGTAGTACGCGATCTGACAAATGACTTTGCTGAAGACATTCTGAAAGAACATTACGAGAAAGCGCACAGGGAAAATTAACGCTAGCGATTAAATAAAAAGTCATGGCAATATCTTCATCAACCCACAACACATCGGAATTCTTAGGTCTGCGAACGACCATTTACACAGTGAACGATATCGGGAAAGCAAAAGCCTGGTACACCAAGGTCTTTGACACCAAGCCGTATTTTGACGAACCGTTTTATGTCGGATTCAACATCGGAGGCTTCGAGCTTGGCCTCACACCCGAAGATAAACCAACACCAAAAGGGGAAGGCGTAAAAACCTATTGGGGAGTCGACAACGTTCAGAAAACATTTAAGCGCTTGCTCGACCACGGTGCAACTAAGTTTGAAGAACCGCAGGATGTTGGGGGAGATATTGTAGTGGCTGCGGTTAAGGATCCGTGGGACAACGTCATCGGGATTATTTACAATCCCCATTTCAAGATTTAATTTCGGGCGCGTCAAAGCAGAGCAGAGGCAGGTATCTTTTAGAAAAATTATTTCCCACCTTGCTGCATCTGCTCCCTTTCTCCCGTGGAGGCTTAGAAGTTATACCTGACGCCTGCTCCGCTTAACCCGCGAAGGATGCCGGGGCGATCAAGAATTTCAATCATCAGGCTGAATTCTCCGAAGATCGTTAGAGGAACATCTTCAAAAGTGTATTCCATTCCGATTATTCCTTCCGGCCCGAAATCAAAATCAGTTCTTACGTCTTTTCCGGGCACACCGTTCACCCGGTAGTTATATTCAACATTGCCGAATTTGATCAGGCCGCCAAGGCCCCAGTACCATTCGAGTTTGCCCATCATCCCTTCAATGTGAATATCATTGTGTAAAAGATATCTTCCCTGAAGGTATAAGGTGCTTCTCACACGATGCGAAACATAATCGTATCCCTCGAAGCGATCGAAGTCATTGAACGAGTTTTCGTAATAATGATTATACCATCCATTTGTCAACGTTCCGAGCCCGAATTCCACTGCCTTATTGCGCGGCAAGTATCTTTTGTAGGTAATTCCCATTGGAGCACCAAGGCGAATTCCGATTCCTCGATCCTGGCCAAACGATACCATCGCGAAACCCAGAAACAGAAAAATTCCGATCAGCTTCCTCATAGTCTGTATTTATATACTTGCTCAGGTGAAACGAAAAGACCTTGCCCTGGTTTGCTGTCTGTCCGTTTACCAGCCAGGAGATCAGTTATAAAGTCGATTTAGGGGATCAAAAGACATACCTAAGACCTACGCCACCTTCAAAGCGCTGCCACCCCGGGTCAGCTTTGAAGTCGGTAAAAAATTCCACTTCCATGAAGGCAGAGATCGGAAGTTGGAAATAGGCGTATTCAATTCCAGCGACTGCCTGGGGTCCCATGGTGAAACGCTGACGTTGCGTGCTGCGCACCTCTCCCGCGTTTGAAGAAGGCAGGTCGTAGAAATAATCGTATTGAATGTTTGAATTTTTCCACTGCCAGCCTCCGCCAAAGTAGACCTGTAAGCCGGGGGAAATCTCATCACCTTTGATATGATACAACACTTTAGCTTCAAAAACAAAATCACGCTTCACCCGGTGAAAGGAATAGGACACCGCAGCGTTGTCGGAGAGGGTGTCTGATCCTTGTTGAATATACTCATCAAATTTCTCGCGGAAGTAGCGATTATACAAACCACTTGATGCTTTGCCAAAATCAACACCAAAAGAGAAATGCTCGTTGGGAAAGAACTTGTACGTTAAGGCGAATGGGTCGCCCAACTTAAAACCGATACCTTGATAGGGATACTGACTCTTCTCGAAAATGGGGCAAATGACCTTCGCCTTACTGCCGCGCACTTTAGGTGTTCGCAAGCCAAGTTTCGAGCGGGTGTGGATGCGTTTGCTTTTTGACCGTTGAGCGTAACCGTGCTCTGCCATGAGCAAGCAAAGTACCAACGCCAGTATGATTTTTTGAAAACGCATTAACAGCAAATATACCGCTTTTGGTTTTTGGCTGCTTGAGAAACGTCACTTTTGGGCGTAGACTTTACCCGGCAAACTCCTTATACTGCATTTTATGGAGCTGGGCGTAGTAGCCTTCTTTTTCGAGCAGCTCATCGTGGCGACCAACTTCTTTAATATGGCCGTGATCCAAAACAATAATCTTATCGGCCTTTTGAATGGTAGACAATCGGTGCGCAATGACAATGGCGGTGCGGCCACGCATCATCTTGCCAATCGCAGTCTGGATCAATTCCTCTGTCTCACTATCAACGGATGATGTGGCCTCATCCAATACCAGGATCTTTGGATCGTACACCATCGCGCGGATGAACGAAATAAGCTGTCGCTGGCCCACCGACAATGTGGCGCCCCGCTCCATCACGTTGTAGCTGAGCTTACCTGGCAAGCGCTCAATGAACTTGCGCGCACCAACTAGGTCAGCAGCGTGCCATACCATTTCTTCGGTTACGTTTTTATTTCCGAGGGTGATGTTATTGAATATGGTGTCGGAGAAGAGGAACACATCCTGCAGCACTACCCCGATATTTTTTCGCAGATGGCCAAGATCGTAGTCGTTGATGTCCACTCCGTCTACTGTGATGGTGCCTTTGTTTATCTCGTAAAAGCGGTTGAGTAGATTGATTATTGATGACTTCCCTGCACCGGTCGCTCCGACCAACGCAACAGTTTCTCCCTGGCGAATGGTCAGGCTGATATCTTTCAAAACATACTCCTCTTCATTGTAAGCAAACCAAACGTTCTTGAACTCAACTTCTCCTTTAATATGTTCTGGTTTATGTGTTCCGTTTTTCTGTACATGTTCCTGGTCATCGAGCAGGTTTAGAATTCGCGAGGTGCTCACAATACCCATCTGAAGTGTATTGTATCGGTCAGCAATCATCCGAATGGGCCGGAAGAACATTTGAATGTACATGATGAATGCGATCAGCTTTCCGATGGTGATTCCGGTCTCATCAAAGTTGATTATTCCCTTCGCACCATACCATACCAATAAACCGATTCCGGCCGCAGCAATAATTTCAGCAACCGGAAAATAGATTGAGTAGTAAAGTACAGAACGCATGTTGGCCTGCTTATGCTCTTCGTTGATCTGGCGGAATTTTTCAAACTCGCGTTTTTCAGAACCGAAGATCTGGACCACATTCATCCCGGTGATATGTTCCTGCACGAAGGTGTTGAGATTCGCTACAGCGTTACGCACATCGTTGAACGCCACCTTAATTTTCTCTTTAAAAATATATGTGCTGATCAGAAGCAAGGGAATGGTAGATAAACTAAGCAATGCCAGTCGCCAGTCTTCGTAGAACATGAAGCCAAGTATAAATATGATCTGCAACAGATCGCCAGCCATGGCGGCAAGACCTTCGCTGAAAACATCGGCAAGCGTTTCAACATCAGAGATCGATCGCGTCACGAGCCGTCCGATAGGCGTCTTGTCAAAGAAACGGAGGCGGAGATTAACAATGTGCTGATAAAGTTTGGTGCGTATATCGCGGATCACTTGCTGGCCTATCCAGCCTGAGAGGTAGGTGTGAACATATTGCGCAATCGACTGGAAAACTAGCAAGCCCAGGAGGATGATCATCATATTGACCATGGCGTTGTAGTTTCCTTCGGCTACGTCATGATCAAGCGTGTATTGAATCAGCAACGGACGCGTTGGTGTTAAAATGCCGAGCAAGAAGGTGAGTCCGACAATCGTAATAAACCTCCATCGATACGGCATTACAAACCGCATCAGACGCGTTAGAACAGACCAATCGATAATATTACCGCTACTAACTTTTTCTTTCTCCACGTTCAATTACTTTAAAAACACAGTTGGAGGATATTTCACTTTCGTCAGGTAGAGTCCATGCGGAGGAACATTTGCTCCCGCTTTCTTTCGGTCGCGACCCTTGATTATATTTTGAAACTCCTTTGTTGAAATTTTGTTGGTTCCCACGTCCAGTAACGTGCCTACAACCGCCCGAACCATGCCTCGAAGAAACCGATTGGCAGTAATATGGAAATACAACCGATCGTCCACTTCCTTCCATTCAGCCCGCTTAACGTCACAGCGAAAATGATTGACATCCGTTTTCACTTTGCTAAAACATTCAAAATCATGTTCCCCGAGCAGCAACGCAGCCGCCTGGTTCATAACCGCAATATCCAGCTCCTTAAAATAATGCCAGGCCAATCCATCCAGGAACGGGTTCTTGGAACGCGTAATCTCGTAGCGATAACTGCGCTCCACCGCGTCATATCGGGCGCTGGCATTTTCGCGCACTCTCCGAATGGAATGAATCGCAATGTCCTTCGGTAAAAATGAATTCAGTTTTTGTATGAACTGTGACTCATCAAACACTTTTTCAATGTCGCAATGAAAAAACTGCTGCTCGCAATGCACGCCCGTGTCAGTGCGTCCACTCCCGGTGATTTCAATTTTCTCACGAAACAGCTTCGCCATCGTTTCTTCGACAACGCTTTGAACACCTGTTGCATTCAATTGGGATTGCCAGCCGTTGTAATGTGTTCCGTTATAGCTTATTTCGAAGAAGTACCTCACAGGGTAAAATTTGAATTTGACATTTTAGATTTGAAAATACCCTGTCAGTTCCCAATATCCGATTCTAAAATCTAAAATCTAAAATCTGAAATCTTAATTACGCAACGTTCTCGTAGACAATTGCCGCTCCTTGTCCCACCCCAATACACATCGTTGCAAGTCCATATTTTACGTTTCGTCTCTTCATCTCATGCAACAACGTTCCGCTGATGCGTACTCCACTGCAACCCAGCGGATGCCCCAGCGCAATGGCCCCGCCATTCACATTTACAATCCCCGGATCCAGGCCAAGCTCCTGGACACAGGCCAGCGACTGCGATGCGAACGCTTCATTCAACTCAACCAGGCCAACGTCCTTCACCCGCAGCCCTGCACGTTTCAACGCCTTTTGGGTTGCTGGCACGGGACCAATTCCCATAAACGCGGGATCAACGCCTGCAATCGCCACCGATACAACCCGGCCCAGAGGCTTCACGTTTTTTTCTTTCAAGTATTCCTCACTGACGATCAAGCCGGCAGCAGCCCCATCGTTTATCCCTGAGGAGTTTCCGGCAGTCACCGATCCTCCTTCTTTGAATGCCGGCTTCAGTGATGCCAGCTTTTCCAGCGATGTCTCGCGCGGCTGCTCATCCTTCCCTACAATGACTGACTCTTTACCTTTTGGAACTGTGATGGGGATTAGTTCACTTTGAAATTTTCCAGCAACACTGGCATGCTGATACTTGGTTTGTGACGACAAAGCGAATTCGTCCTGCCGCTCACGGCTAATCTTCCATTTCTCTGCAACGTTCTCGGCCGTTTCGCCCATGCTGAAAGGATGATAAAGCTTCGATAGCTTTGAATTGATAAATCGCCAACCAATCGTGGTGTCGTAGATTTCATTTTTTCTGGAAAATGCCTCTTCGGTTTTTGCCATGACGAAAGGTGCGCGGCTCATGCTTTCCACACCACCGGCAATATAAGCCGATCCGTCTCCTGTCATGATTGCCCGTGCCGCGTCCATAATTGCCTGCAGGCCGGAAGCACAAAGTCGGTTCACGGTAACACCACCGATCTCTTTCGGCAGTCCGGCCAGCAATAGTGCCATCCGCGCCACATTGCGATTATCTTCACCCGCCTGGTTTGCGGCTCCAAAGACAACATCTTCCAAATCTCGTGGATCAATCTGTTGATTCCGATCCAGCAGACCCTTGATGACATGTGCGGCAAGGTCGTCAGGCCTCACGCCCGACAAGGCTCCCGCATATTTACCAATGGGTGTGCGGACAATATCTACAACAAATGCAGAATTCATAATGGTTGTATTTCTATTTAGGCGTGAATTTTTATAAGGATCGATTCAAATCCTTAGTTTTGCCCCACGCAGTCAAACCCGTCTGGTGCCAGGCGGGATGTAGCAAGGCGGCAAGTTAAAGTAACACCAACATGTGGCAAAGAATTCAAACCGTATTTCTGGTAATCGCAATCCTTAGTTTAGCTGTTACCATCTTTTTACCTATCTGGACGTACCAAAATAGCGCTGGCCAGGCGCATCAGTTGTACCCACTGCATTACACGATAAAGGAAGGTGAAACCGCAACAACGCAGTATTTTCCTTATGCGATCACCGCCATGCTTGCAATCGCAGCGATAACAATCGCTTTTATTGAAATTCAAAAATTCAAGAACAGGCTGCTGCAAATGAAGTTGGGCGCGTTAAACTCACTGTTCATGGCTGGAACCATCGCCTCCGCAGTGATTTTCTCAAATCAACTTACCAAATCTCTTCAAGGCGGCCAGTACGGACTTGGCTTGTGGCTTCCGGGAATTGCGGTTGTGTGCAACCTTCTTGCAAATCGATTTATCAGGCGTGATGAAAAGCTGGTCCGCGATTCAGACCGCCTGCGATAACTTAAAACTTCATGATTAAGAAGATCACGGCTGGAGAGTTGAATTGAAAGCGTTTTTGCTTTTCGGTCTCCGTATTCTCTTCTGTACGTCTGACTTGCCGGGGCTGACCAGTTACAGGATCAAATTGGGTTTCAAAGAAGACGTTTTTCTGCGTTTGTTCGATCTTGAAACTTTTATAGTAATAGTTGGCTTCAGTGCCGATGATGATCTTGTCGGTGACCTGATAATTCAACGTGAGCCGGGGCCCGAGGCCAGAACCTGTCGTCCGGGTGGATGACTCGAAATTGATTTGCGACTGTGTTTTTTCTTTCGTTTCAGTTTCAAGTTTCTGGCGGTCAAGCACTACGTCAACTCCAAGGCTGAAGATTACTTTCTTTGCCAGCATCGACTTCTTCTCAAACCCGATTCTGAAAAACACATCATTGTTGGTGGTTGTTCTGTCGACAAATTGATCGCCATCGGTGGCTTCCACAAAGGTGTAGCCAAATCCGGCCGTAAATCCTGCTCCTCCATCGATTGAGTTTACGGCATAAGTCAGCAGGTAAGGATTATTAACGCCAGGACTTGCGCCAGAGAAATTGAAGATCTGCCTGATCAGCTGATTTGCCTGGAGCCCAACGTAATGGGCCGATTTTCTGACAACAGGAGTTTCCTCCTGAGCCAACGCTGAAAAGACAATCATGTGACTCAGAGCAAGCGCTAAAATTTTTTGTTGCATCTACTGGACTTTAAATGGGTCTGAGAACTTTGGATCGGTGATCATCTTGTGATCGGTAAGTGTATGCAAAAACGCGATGATAGCTTTCTTATCGCTTGCCGGAATTTCCATCACCCGAGCATCACCCATCGCGGTCTTCAATCTCGGGTCGAGATTGGGATGATCTTCGATGCCACGGCTGTAGTGCTCCATAACCTCATCCAACGTTTTGAATCGTCCATCGTGCATATATGGGGCAGTAAGCGCAACGTTCCGCAACGAAGGAATTTTGAATTTGCCATTGTCTGAAGCGTTTTTCGTTACTTCGCCAAGTCCGTTGTCCTGGTAAGCAAGATCCAACCCGATGTTGGCGAACGTTCCCGCCATGATGTAGCCGTGCGGGCTTTCGATTTGATGACAACTGTTGCAATCATAGGTGGAGGTAAAAAGCTCGCGCCCTGTTTTTTCGAGAGCCGAAAGGGTAGTTTTGCCCACCATCGCATTGTTAAACTTGGTGTCTTGCGAGGTAATGCTCTGAACAAATGAGCTAATGGCCGTGGCAATCCTTTCTTCTGTAATGATGCGGTCGCCAAAGGCCTTTTCAAACAAAGGCCCATAATACTCTACTCGCGACAATTTTTCCTCGAGCTGACTTAGATCGCTGAAGCCCATCTCCACGTGGTTGACAATCGGCTTCATTACCATGGTTTTCAAATCATGTTCGCGGCCGTCCCAAAACAGCTGCGTTGGAAGAAATCCTGGAAAAATCGGATCGATAACGAGCGAATCACGAAAGGTTGTTGAAATGTTTTGGATCGGCATTGAGTTTCGGGACGTCAGCTTGCGTTCGAAGCCCTCGCTGAAAGCAACGTTGTCTGCGAATGCCAGATTTTGTTTGTGACAGGTAGCACAGGAAACTGAATTATTAAGAGAAAGCTTTCGGTCATAAAATAAAACACGGCCTAATGTCGGCACATGCGATCCGGTGATGTAGGTGTCCGGTGTTGCCGGTAAATCCAGGGTCAGCGTCTGGATCGGAGATTCTTCAGTAGTGCAGGCAATAGCCACAAAGGCAAGACCTGCAAAGAGGGAGAGCGTGCGACTGATTTTCATAGAGGGTGCTTGGTTCTGTTGCTTATGTTTTTGACACGGCTAAATTCCAAATCGTTGCAAGCGAGCGGGGTAATTTCGAAGTTAATAAAAGCCGCTATAATTTAAAAATCTGTCAACCTGTCACAGAAAGCGGTATGGAATAGTATTTGAAACCCCGCAGTCCACATTCCAAAAAGCTAATTTTCACAGAATATGGCAGAAACACTCGAAAAAGGCACGATTTCAATCCACACGGAAAACATATTTCCGATCATTAAGAAGTTCCTGTATTCCGACCACGAGATTTTCCTGAGAGAACTGGTTTCAAATGCCGTTGACGCGACTCAAAAGCTAAAAAAACTCGCCAGCATGGGCGAATTCAATGGCGAATTGGGAGATCTCACCATTGAAGTTTCGTTCGACAAAGACAAAAAAACCATTACTGTTAGCGATAAAGGTATTGGTATGACGGGCGAGGAGATCAAGAAATACATCAATCAGATTGCTTTTTCCGGGGCTACTGAATTCGTTGAGAAGTTTAAAGACAAAGCCGATGGCAAGGATATCATTGGCAAGTTCGGACTTGGCTTTTATTCCTCCTTCATGGTTGCCGACAACGTTGAAATTGTGTCACGTTCCTATAAGGTCTCTGAAAACGAGGCTGCCCGCTGGGAATGCGATGGTTCAACTGAGTTTGAATTGTCTGCAGCAACCAAAACGCAGCGTGGAACGGACGTAATCCTGCACGTCAATAAAGATTCTGAAGAGTTTCTCGATGAGTGGAGACTGAAAGGCATTCTTGAAAAGTACTGCAAGTTCCTGCCTGTTGAGATCAAGTTTGGCACCCTGGATGAGCGTGTTGAAGATGGTGTCGATGCCGATGGCAAGCCAAAGTATAAATCTGTAAAGAAAGACCGCATCATCAACAATCCTTCTCCGCTCTGGACAAAGTCGCCAAGCGAACTGAAGGATGAAGACTATTTGAAGTTCTACAAAGAACTTTATCCGTTTGCCGAGGACCCGTTGTTCTGGATTCACCTTAACGTGGACTACCCATTCAAGCTTACGGGAATTTTGTACTTCCCGAAAGTGAAGAACGACTTCGAGGTAAATAAGAACAAAATTCAGCTTTACTCACGCCAGGTGTTCATCACTGATGAAGTGAAAGATGTGGTACCTGACTTCCTCATGCTGCTTCACGGAATCATTGACTCCCCGGACATCCCGCTGAACGTGTCGAGAAGCTACCTACAGTCTGATTCAAGCGTAAAGAAGATCAGCCAGCACATAACCAAGAAAGTTGGCGATAAGCTTTCTGATCTGTTCAAGAAAGACCGTGCTGACTTTGAAAAGAAATGGGACGACATCAGCATTTTCGTGAAATACGGCATGATCAGTGATGAGAAATTCTACGATCGCGCAAAAGATTTCGGCTTGCTTAAAAACGTAGACGACAAATATTTCACGTTCGCGGAGTATAAGGACAAGGTAAAACCAAATCAAACTGATAAGGATGATAACACGGTGTTCCTATACGCCACCGATAAAGGTAAGCAGCACGGGTTTATTGAAGCTGCTAAGAACAAGGCCTACGATGTACTGGTGCTGGATGGAATTCTCGATAGCCACTTTGTAAACACGCTTGAACAGAAGCTTGAGAAAACCCAGCTGAAGCGCGTAGACAGCGATACACCTGAAAAACTGATCAATAAGGACGAAAAGATCGAAAGCGTTTTAAGCGCAGACGACCAGAATAAGGTGAAAGCCGTCTTTGAGAGCGCAATCAACAATAAAAACATGACGGTTGGTGTGGAACCCATGTCACCGGATGATCTTCCGGTAGTGATCACCATGAGTGAATTCATGCGAAGGATGAAAGACATGGCCAAAATGGGAGGCGGAGGACAGTTTGGGTTTATGGGCGCCATGCCGGATCAGTATAATGTTTCAATCAACGGCAACCACGCACTCGTACAAAAAATACTCGCAGCAGAATCAGAGGAAAAGAAGGCAACTCTTGCGAAGCAGGCATATGACCTTGCCCTTTTGTCGCAAAACATGCTGACCGGAGCAGACCTGACCAATTTCATTAAGCGGAGCGTTTCGTTGGTATCGTAACCCGACTTTTTCATTAACTCCCGGCTTAAGCCGGGGGTTAATACCCATGTCGAACTCGGGCTTACCTGACCAAATCAGCTCGAAGCTCGTAGCTCGGATGCTCATAGCTCCTTACCCCTCAAATACTATTTTTTCGTAATTTTCGTTCTTCCGTACGCTGGCGTTATGAAGTGTAAATTATTTTTTGTCGGATTGATCATTTTGGCATCCCATGCTTTTGCACAGGAACAAGAGCAGGAGCAAGACGAACGTTTCACCATCGATACACCGGTAACCCTCGACTTTGAAGAGAAGGAGGAGGAGCCTGAAAAGAAAAAAAAGAAGGTAAAGAAGAAAGTTTTCTACGGCATTAAAACCAAGAAAGGATTTACGCGCAAAGGCTATGGTGACCGCGTGACATATGAACTTTTTTATTTCCTGAAGAAAGGTGAGAAACCACAGACGTTTGTTCGTGACGTGTATTGGTTTGACTTCGCACGTAAGGAAATCCGCAGAACGAGCCCTGCCGGGTTTGATCCGAAAAAAGGCGTTCTTCTACATGGACCCTACAAGCAAATGCAAAACAATGTAGTCCTAAAAGAGGGCATCTACTACAAGGGCACACGGCACGGCCGCTGGCTCACCTACAACCGCGACAGTGTTTTGACAGATAAAGAAAAATATTTCCGCGGCTGGCCGAAAGAGTCAATGGTCACCTATCACGATCCGGGTGAACGGAAAAAAATGAAGGAGATAACACCCATTGAATACGGAGAAAAGGAAGGCTTCTATTATCGTTTCTACGAAAATGGACAGATGGCTGTTTCTGGGGAGTATCGGTGGGACCAAAAAGTTGGCGACTGGACCGAATATTATCCCGGCAACAAACGCAAAAAAATAATCGCATACCCAAAAGAACCATTCGACAAGGAAGCCAGGCCTTACGTGAAAGTGGAATGGAATGACAAGGGGAAAGAGGTATATAGAAACAGAGGGAATTAATGTGCCAATACAGTCAAATGCGTCAATATGCCAATGAGGTGTCATCGTATTTGGCTAACCTGGCAAAATTGCAAATGGCACATTAGGACATTGGCACATTGGATCATTAATTTATCGCGTCTTCAAAATGTTCAATCACCACTTCTTTCCCGAGTTTAATTGAAATTACATCAAACCGCACGTTGCCCTGCCAGTCGTTGGCGAAGATATAATTCTCGGCAGCATTAAAAATTCGGTTAGCCTGAAAGTCCATAAGGAATTCCTCAGGGTGCCCATAGTCGTACGAACTCCTGGTTTTCACTTCGACAAATAAGAGCCAGTCATCGCGCTTCACGATGAGGTCAATTTCACCACGCCCAAAGCGATAATTGCGGGCGGCAATTTCGAATCCCTGCTTGACGAGGAACTCAGCGGCAAGATTCTCTCCCCTTCGCCCGATTTCTGTTTTATCCGTCATTCAAAAAGTGATACCTTTGAGATGGAATTTACAATTTATGTCGACCACCAAAAAATATATTGAAGGATTCACCCGCCAGCTTCGTGATGCGTTGAGAATTGGGCAGTCCCTGGATCTGGTTCGCCCGGGAAGTGATATCCGAAACGTGGTGATCACCGGAATGGGTGGTTCAGGCATTGGTGCAAACCTGGTGGAATCACTGACCTTCGGAAGAATTCCAATTCCAATCACCGTTTGCAAAACGTACAACATTCCGCAGTTTGTCAGTCCGCACACGTTGTTCATTGCCAGCTCCTATTCCGGGAACACAGAGGAAACCGTTGCAGCATTGAACAAGGCTCTTCTGAAAAGAGCGCAATGCATTGTGATTTCATCGGGCGGAAAAATTTTGGACATCGCCCGCGAGTACAATTTGTTTTACATTCAACTGCCTACCGGGTCTGACAGTCCGCGCGCTATGCTGGGCTATAACATGATTGCTTTGATGTCTCTTTTATACCACACTAACCTGATAGGCGCTGCATTTATCAAAGAGACGGAGAATGCAATCGAATACCTGGATCGTGGCGAAAAAGGAATCCAGTCGGAAGCCGAATTGATCGCAAAAAAACTAAAAGGCAAGCTCCCGATCATTTACTGCGACAACCGACTGTTTGCCATGGCATTACGGTTTCAGCAACAGCTGAACGAGAACGCGAAACAATTGGCGCACGTCAACACGTTCCCGGAAATGAACCACAACGAACTTGTAGGTTGGCGTTTTCCCGAGAACTTAATGCCGATGCTTCAGGTTTTATACCTGTATTCCGACCACGATCACGAACGCGTTGAAAAACGCATGGAAATCTGCCGGGATATCTTTGAGAAACGATCTAATCCGATCATTGATGTGGTTGGTGAAGGCGCCTCACTTCTGGAGCAGTATTATTACCTGATTCACCTGACTGACTGGATCTCATATTACCTGGCAAAGGAAAACGGAGTCGAGCCTGATCCTATTGAGTCCATTGTGTACCTGAAAGGCGAGCTTGACAAACTGAAATAAGATCGTTTAGACCTTCCGGAGGTTAACGAATGAATGTAAACATAAACAGAGCGACCGAATTTATAGACCTTGATCTTATTGACTACAAAGAAGCGTGGGACTACCAGCTTCAATTGTTTGACAAGATCCTGAAAACAAAAGCTCAGAACCGCGACCTCCCACCGGAACAGCAGGTTGTCACCAGCAATTACTTGATATTCTGCGAGCACCCGCATGTTTTTACACTGGGCAAAAGTGGTGACGAAAATAATCTGCTTGTCAGGAAAGAAGCACTCCACACTATTTTCGCAACGTACCATCAGACAAACCGCGGAGGGGATATCACCTACCATGGGCCCGGCCAGATCGTAGGTTATCCTGTCATTGATATGGAGAATTTCTTCACCGACATTCACCAATACATGCGTTTTCTGGAGGAGGCGGTAATTCAGACATTACGCGAATACGGGGTGAATTCCGGAAGAATTCCCGGCCTCACAGGTGTGTGGATTGATGAACAAAACGAAAATAAAGCAAGAAAGATCTGTGCGCTCGGAGTGAAAACCAGCCGATGGGTAACGATGCACGGGTTTGCTTTTAACGTAAACACAGACTTGAAATATTTTGATTACATCATTCCTTGCGGGATCAACGACAAAGCGGTGACCTCACTTGAAAAAGAGCTTGGCCGACAGGTGGAAATGGCAGAGGTGGAAGGTGTGCTGCGAAAGAAAATTAGCGAACAATTTGGGATGGAGTTGAAATGAAAAAAGACATTGAAATACCGGAAGTAAAGAATGTAACACTGGCAGTTGTCAGGAAGAAGAGCATAGGCGAGCAGGATGAATGGCAGGTGTACATCATTAACAACAACAACTATCCGATTGAAAATACGTTAGTCTCAAGCAAAGGCTATGGCGAGAAGGATGGAGAGCAACAAAAAACCTCAACCCTTCGTCACTTCCTCGAAACTGTTCCTGCGAATGCAGGCATGTTGATCGAGCCGATTGACCCGGCAGTGTTTCATCTCAACAACGAATATTGGGTGAGCTATTATATTGACAACCAAATCTACGATAAACGATTTGTGTTTGTTCCCGATGCCATTTGCGAAGCCAATATCACTTTCATCAAGGAGCTGGAAATGGAAGGTGTGCTTCACTCGTGACAGGCAATGACAAAACATTTTTCATCTTTTGGAGTTGTTAACGAAAGTCCCTCAACTAATCCGTACTTTCAGCGAAAATTTCAGTTATGATACCCGAGCTCCGCGACATACTTTTTCTCGACATAGAAACAGTTGCCGGCACCAGCGATTTCAACAGCCTTGACGAACGATTGAAAACCCAGTGGGCACGCAAGGCGAGTTTCTTCAAACGCCATCTTGACCAATCGGATGAAGAGCTGTTTCATGACCGCGCTGGTATCTATGCGGAATTCGGTAAAGTAGTTTGTATTTCGGTCGGAAAATTTTTCGATCACGAGTCGGGTGAGCTCGGTCTGAAGACGAAAGTTTATTCAGGACACGATGAAAACGTGTTGTTGAATCAATTCAAGACAATGCTGGAAAAAATGGATTCATCCACGCTTCGTTTTTGCGCACATAACGGCAAGGAGTTCGACTACCCTTACCTATGCAGACGCATGCTCATCCAGGGAATTCCGCTACCGCCAGCGTTAAACCTGAGCGGAAAGAAGCCGTGGGATGTGCAGCACCTCGACACGCTTGAGCTCTGGAAGTTTGGTGACGTCAAACACTATACATCGCTTGATTTACTCGCAACAATTTTCAATATTCCATCCAGTAAGAACAACATTGACGGAAGCCAGGTCAATTTTGTGTACCACAAAGAAAATGGCCTTGATCGCATCAGTGAATACTGCAGAGGTGATGTGGTCGTTCTGGCACAGTTATTTTTAAGATTAAAAGGCTATCCCCTCATCGCAGACGCGAATATTATTACCGCATAAATCCCCTCTTATGGGAAAAAAGAAAAAACAAGAACGCTCAAAAAGCAAAAAGAAAAAGAACAGAGATCAGGTCGGAAAAATTTACGCTCAGATCCTCAGCGTGCTCGATGAGCAAGCCGGCAAAGGCATAACCTTAAAGCAAATCATCAAGAAGCTTAGCATTAAAAAGAAAGAAGACATCAAAAAGGCCGGTTTCTTTCTGGACGACCTGGTCGAAGAAGGCAGAATCACCCAACTTAATAACGGCAGTTATGTCGGGGGCGGCAGTCGCCCCGGTGGCGGACGCACAAAATCCGGTGAAGAGTTCCAGGGCATCGTTGATCATGTGAATTCACGTTTTGCATACGTTAAGATAGGTGAAGACAAGGATGACGTTTATGTTAAGACACAAGACCTGATGTCGGCAGTCGATGGAGACACCGTGAAGGTGGCGATCTTCCCGACTCGCCACGGAGATCATCCGGAAGGCAAAGTACTGGAAATCGTAAAACGCAGCCGAAATCGCTTTGTCGGCAAAATCGAAGTATCCAAAAACTTCGCATTCGTTGTTGCGGACGCAAGAAAAATCCATACCGATTTTTTCATTTATCCGGAGCATATCAATGAGGCAAAATCAGGTGACAAGGTAATTATTGAAGTTACCTCGTGGGCGGACGATGACCGCAAGCCTGAAGCGAAGGTTGTCCAGGTGTTAGGAAAAGCAGGCGAAAACGAAGCTGAGATCCACTCGATCATGGCTGAGTTTGACTTGCCCTTTAAGTTTCCCGAACAGGTTCAGCGCGAGTCGGAAAAAATAGAAGAAGGCATCACCGCCCAGGAAATCAAGAAGCGAAGGGATTTTCGGGACGTAACAACGTTCACAATTGACCCGGCAGATGCGAAGGATTTCGATGATGCACTTTCCTTCAAGCGGCTTGACAACGGAAGGTATGAGATCGGAGTTCATATCGCTGATGTGACGCATTACGTGAAGCCAAATACCGCGTTGGAACATGAAGCCTATGATCGGGCAACATCCGTCTACCTCGTAGACAGAACAATCCCGATGCTACCTGAGAGACTGTCAAATGAACTGTGTTCCTTACGTCCCAACGAAGACAAGCTTACCTTCGCTGCTGTTTTTGAAATGGACGACCGTGGGAAGATTCACAACGAATGGTTTGGCCGAACCATCATTCACTCCGACAAAAGGTTCACCTACGAAGAAGCACAAGAAGTGCTGGAAACGGGTCTTGGTGCCTTTGTTGAAGAGCTGACAATTCTCAATGATCTGGCGAAAAAGCTTCGCAAGGAACGCTTTCAGAAGGGCGCAGTGAATTTTGAAACAACGGAGGTGAAGTTTAAGCTTGATGAAAAAGGAAAGCCGCTGGCGGTGATTCCCAAAATCAGGAAAGACGCACATAAGCTGATTGAAGAGTTTATGCTTCTTGCAAATAAACAAGTGGCAACTTTTGTCTTCAACTACAAGAAGGGACGTGAAAAAAACACGTTCGTTTATCGTACCCACGATCTGCCAGACGAAGAGCGTGTCAAAGACTTTGCCATGTTTGCACGGCAGTTTGGTCATACGATGCAGGTTGATGAAAGTTCGATTAGCAAGTCATTGAACAACCTCATGGAGTCAATTGAAGGGAAGCCTGAGCAAAATGTTCTTGAGCAGCTTGCGATCAGAACAATGGCAAAGGCGAAATACACTACTGATCCGAAAGGCCACTTCGGGCTTGCGTTCCCGCACTATTCGCACTTTACCTCTCCTATCCGCAGATATCCTGACATGATGGTTCACCGTTTGTTGCAGATGTACCTTGATGACGAAAAACCTGCCAGCAAAACCGAGTTTGAAGAGCGAAGCATTCATTCATCCGAACGCGAAAAACGTGCGGCTGATGCCGAGCGGGCTTCGATCAAGTACAAGCAGGTAGAATACATGACCTATGCAGAAAAGAAAGTGTATGAAGGATTGATTTCCGGAGTGACGGAGTGGGGAATTTACGTGGAGATCATCGAGACGAAATGCGAGGGGATGATTCGCATGTCGGATCTCACCGATGATTTTTACGAATTCGATGAAAAAAAGTATCGCGTTATCGGTCGCAAGACGAAAAAGGTTTACACGCTCGGTGACAAGATCACCGTAAAGGTTAAGCGGACGGATATAGACAAGCGATTGATCGATTTGGTGCTTATCACGGAAAAGCCGGCTATTCAGAAAGGCAACACCAAAACGATGGACGAAGACGAGGACGAGAAATATAACGATGAGAAGTTCTGAAAGCTGCAAGTTTCAACCTTCGAATTCCAAGTCTCGTTGACGAGAAAGAAGAATGCAAAGCTTAACCTGGCTTGGGGCTAAAACTTGCAGCCAACCAGATTGCACGGTCGCGAAAACAAAATCAAG
Organism: Chryseosolibacter sp.; assembly: GCA_036402075.1. Lineage (GTDB taxonomy): Bacteria > Bacteroidota > Bacteroidia > Cytophagales > Cyclobacteriaceae > Chryseosolibacter. The sequence goes on from DASWTP010000064.1 coordinate 55,725, forward strand.
CCATTTCGGTTATTCTGATTATTTAAACCCTAATGAACTACTACCTCTCGCTCGTTGAAAAGGAAATCAAGGCTGCAAAATTTGGCAGGCAGCCTGAGTCTTTGTACGAACCCATTCGATACATCATGAGCCTTGGCGGCAAACGACTGCGACCATTGCTTGTGCTTTCCGCCTATTCTCTTTACAAGGAAAATGTTAAAGAAATTGTACCCTATGCCGCAGCTGTGGAGGCATTTCACAACTTCACGCTGATGCATGACGACATCATGGACAAAGCCCCGCTTCGCAGGGGAAAACAAACGGTTCACAAAAAATGGAACGTAAACACGGCAATCCTTTCAGGCGATGTGATGCTGGTGAAGGTCTACGATATGTTTCTTTCGCTTGAAGGGGACAAACTGAAAGAAGTATTGAGGGCGTTCAACAGGTGCGCAGCCGAAGTATGTGAAGGCCAGCAGTGGGACATGGAGTTTGAAACAACCGACAACGTTTCAGAGGCACAATATATAAACATGATCAGGCTGAAAACCGCTGTTTTGCTGGGGTTCAGTCTTGAGCTGGGAGCAATTCTCGGGGGTGCGTCTTCAGATGATAGAAAAGCATTGCGGGAGTTTGGAGTGAATATCGGGATCGGATTTCAACTGAAAGATGATTTGCTTGATGCCTATGCCGACCCAAAAAAATTCGGAAAGCAGGTTGGTGGTGACATCATTGCAAACAAAAAAACTATTCTTCTGATCAATGCCCTGGCAAAAGCTAAAGGAGACAATGCCAAAAATCTTTCGCGGTGGCTTACGGAAAAAAAATTCAGCAAATCCCAAAAGGTTGCGGCAATTAAGGAAATCTACGATTCCGTAGGCGTTCAAAAAACGGTTCAAAAGAAAATAAACAATTACTTCAAAAAAGGTTTTAAGAACCTGGAGTCAATCGCTCCGTCACAGCAGAAAGAGTTTCTTGTTGAATTCACTAAGAGTTTGATCGAACGAGAGGTTTAGTTAGAGGTTCCGTGGTTTGACTTTTGCGTTTTAGCTGGTCACCAGGAATACTAATCTAAGCGAAACGTGGAACCCGCTAACCCGAAACAGATTTTGTCCTTGCGGATTCTGTCAGCATCTCGTAACTTCCCTTCATGCTTACTTCCGATCAAATTGCCGCTTACCACCGCGATGGCTACCTGATTCTTAAACGCTTTTTCAGCAGAGCCGAGATTGAAAAGTTGTACCAAACAGCGCTGCAGGACGATGCTATGAAGAAGAATGCGCTCGATCTGAATGATCAAACAGGAAAGAAGACCCGTCTGTCATTGTGGTTTACGCCTGGTAACGATGTCTTCGGATACATGACACGTAGCAAACGCATGATTGAAGCCATTAAGCCGTTGCTCGACAGCGATTCCCCTGTTTGTCATTTTCATTCCAAGCTCATGCAAAAGGAACCGCGTGTTGGTGGTGCATGGGAATGGCACCAGGACTATGGCTACTGGTATAAAAATCAGTTCATGTTCCCCGATCAACTTATCAGCGTCATGGTCGCGTTAACCGAGGCCAACAAACAGAACGGATGCCTGCAGGTAATCAAAGGGTCGCACAAGCTCGGTCGCGTTAACCATGGATTCGCGGGTGAGCAGGTTGGAGCAGACATGGTGATGGTTAATAACGCGCTCAAAACCATGCCGCTGGTCTACTGCGAGCTCGAACCAGGCGATGCGTTAATCTTCCACTCAAATTTGTTGCACCGGTCTGAAGCAAATCTCTCTGACCGGCCGCGGTGGTCTGTTATTTCGTGCTATAATTCTCAGTCGAATCTTGCTTATAACGAAACTTCTAACGCGTGGAAAGTGCCGGTGGAAATTGTGCCAGACAACGCAATTCTCGACTGGAAAGCCGAATCGCTCTCCAATGCCGACTTCCTGAAGAAAGAAAATGACCCCGCGTTGAAAGAAACCGGGTGGGAGAAAGAAGTACCGACCAATAAATGATTTTAGATTTTAGATTTTAAGATCTGCGAATCTTACTGTGTACTGCACACACATCATAAATCTCAAATCTAAAATCTTAAATTTTCCATCCGCGGTTTCGTGAATCAGGAGACGCGCCTTATCTTACCTCTTCAATCTAAACCTTAATATGAAGCCGATAGACATTTCAAAACTTTCCCTGATGATGCTGCTCGAGTATTTTATCTGGGGTGCATGGTACGTAACAATGGGCACGTACATGTCAGAATTTCTCGGAGCAAGCGGAACTCAAATCGGGGCGGCTTACAGCGCGCTCGCAATTGCCACCATCATTTCGCCATTCTTTGTCGGGATGGTGGCCGATCGTTATTTCGCTGCACAAAAGATTATGGGTGTGCTTCACCTGTTGGGCGGTGCCTTATTGTACTTCGCAACTCAGGTGGATGATAACTCTACTTTTTACTGGATCATTTTATTTTATTCGCTCCTTTATATGCCTACCATCGCCTTGTCGAACTCGATCGCCTTTGGCCAGATGACAGACCCCGGCAAACAATTTCCGTGGATCCGAGTGTTTGGCACCGTGGGCTGGATCGTGGCCGGCTTGATGATAGGCGCATTGGCCATTGAAAAAACAGAATTTACGTTTCACATGGCGGCAATAGCCTCAGTGGTCCTCGGCCTTTTTAGCTTCCTCCTGCCGAACACGCCACCAAAGGGCAAGTCAGCGGACGCCACAGCGTCAAGTGCAATTGGTGCAGACGCTTTTGTTCTCTTTAAAGACCGCCCTTACCTGGTCTTTTTTATCGCTGCTATCCTCGTTTGTATCCCTCTCTCTTTTTATTATGGCTTCGCCAACGTCTTCCTGAACGAGATCGGGATGGAAAACGCAGCAAGCAAAATGATTTTGGGCCAGGTTTCCGAAGCGGTATTCATTCTGGCAATTCCATTTTTGTTCAATCGTATCGGTGTAAAGAACATGCTCATTCTCGGAATGCTGGCGTGGATCCTTCGTTACGTTGCCTTTGCGTATGGGGACGTGGACGCAAACGTGTGGATGCTCTTCGCGGGTATTATTCTTCACGGAATTTGCTACGACTTCTTTTTTGTAACCGGGTACATGTACACCGAAAAGAAGGCTGGCGAGAAAATCAAGAACGCAGCGCAAGGGCTTTTCACGTTTGCAACCTATGGTGTTGGAATGGTGATCGGAACTCGCTTTTCCGGATTTGTGACTGATCACTATACGGAAAATTCAGTTCGCAACTGGACAAGCATCTGGTGGGTTCCTGCAGGTATCGCGGTAGCTGTGCTCGTGTATTTCTTAGTTTTCTTCAACGAGAAAAAAGAAATCAAAGAGGCTGCATAAAAAACTGGAGCTTCGGGCTACGAGCTTTGAGCCAGTGCATTCGTTCACTTTAAGTTGTCGACATTGATTGATATTAGATCCGTGAAAAACGGTAGAAACAGAAACTATAAACAACAAACAACAAACCTTTTCTATGAAAATTGCCATGCTCGGTTCCGGCTTCATCGGAAGATTCTATGCCGACTCCCTTCAGGGATACAGAAGTAAAGACAAAATTGTTTCGATCTATTCGCGCAGGGAAGAGAGCGCAAAAAAATTCGCGACAGACTATAACGTTGCGTTTGTTACAACCAATATGGAAGAGGCGATTGCGCGTCCGGAAGTTGAAGTGGTTTGTATCTCTCTTCCAAACAATCTGCACGAGGAGGCAGTAATGCTTTGCTGCAAACATAAAAAAGCGGTAATCACAACGAAGCCTCTTGGAAGAAATGCAGCGGAAGCCAAACGAATGCTCGAAGCAGTTGAAAAAGCCGGTATCTTCAATGGATACCTGGAGGATCTCGTATACACACCAAAGTTTATCAAAGCCCAGGAGAGCGTGAAAAATGGTGCGCTCGGCAGAATCCTTTGGGCGAAGTCTCGCGAAACTCACCCTGGCCCTCACAGCGATTGGTTCTGGGATATTGAACAAGCTGGTGGCGGATGCATCCTCGATCTGGGTTGCCATTGCGTGGAAATTACCAGAAGCTACATTGGTAAAGACATCAAGCCCGTTGAAGTGATGTGTTGGGCCGACACACAAGTAAAGCCCATCGATGCTGAAGATCACGCCATCGGTTTGGTGAAATATGAGAACGGTGCCATCGGCCAATTTGAAGTCAGCTGGACATTCAGGGGCGGGCTTGACTTGCGCGATGAAGTGATGGGAACGGAAGGAACAATCTGGATCAACAGTTTCCTTCGCACCGGTTTTGAGATGTTCACAACGGGAAAGGGCGGAGATTATATCGCAGAGAAGGCCGAAAGCAATTCCGGTTGGTTGTTCCCGGTAGGCGATGAACTGAACGAGCTTGGGTACAACCACATGTTTGCGGATATGTTTGACTCGATGGAGAAAGGCAAAGCACCGAAGGAAACGTTTTACGATGGATATGTAGTGAACGCGGTGCTTGATGCTGCATACAAATCCGCGAAGACAAAAAATTGGGAGCCGGTGAACCTGGAGATCTGGAGAGGAAGAACAGGCGTGTCTAAAGACAGTCACTTGCAGGAATACGATAAAGATCACTACCTGGTGAAGGAAGAAGTAACGCACTATGGCGCGAAGAAGGTGATCATTAAAAACAAAAAGACTGGAAAGATCACCGAAAAGGTGCTTTCATAATTAGCCAATGTACTAATTAGCCAATATGCCAATGGATGCGGTGCGTTCATTGGCATTTTTTTCTGTTTTGATGAGTACTAGTTCTTGCGACCCACTGTTTCCCTTATGATTCCACAAAACTTCTCTGCGAGGATTTTTCGCGAATATTTCTCCTCTGCCAGCTGCCGTGCACGTTGTTGCGCAAGTTTGATTCTCGCACGGGAGTTCAGGAATTCGCTAAGCTTCGAAACGAACTCGCCAGGATTGTTGTCGAACGAAAAACCAAGAAAATTTTCGTTGATCTCCTGACGGATCCATCCGCCAAAGTTTGTGATGATCATCTTCCCTGCGGCAAGTGCATCGAAGTACTTGTTAGGAGATCCTGTCTGTAGAATGGGGAATGGCAAATAGGAGATAAATGCCGCATCGGTCACATTCATAAGTTCACGAACCCCTTCGCGATTTTGAAAGCCTTTAAACGAGACGTTGGTCAGCCCGTTCGATATTCTGCGAACGAGCGCAGTCTCCGTAGCACCGGCACCGCAAAGGATAAAATGCACGGGTAGCTTCGCATTGTCAGCAGCTTGCGCAGCGTCCAGGAAATCATGAAGTCCGTTTGCAAAGCCCAGCGCTCCGATGTACGAAATCACAAACTTTCCCTCGACTCTAAATTTCTTTTCGAGCACTGGATCTTTTTCTTCCGGCCGATAAAAGTCAGTATCGGCCATGTTCGGAATCTGGTGCACGTTTGCCTGCGGATGCACTTTCAGGACTCCTGCCTCTATTGATGGTGACAGAGCGACCACCGACTCTGCACGCATATAGATTCTTTTTTCGAGATTCCGCAAATAAGTTTTTAACAGCGGATTCTTTATAAATCCCATTTCAATCGGAGCCTCAGGCCAGAGATCACCAACCTCAAAGATGAACGGAATATTACGTTGCTTTTTTATCCGCATGGCAGCACCGCCAACGGTGAGCGGAACTGAGATGGCGTAGACAAGGCCGATGTTATCAATCTTCCGACTTTCTCGTATCGCGCCATTCATAAAACGAAGGAAGGAAAAACTGCGATCTAAAAATCCGAAACTGTTGTTGTACGAAATCTTTAAATAATGAACTTCAATTCCGTCAACATCCTCAATGCCACTTTTATCATTCGATCCTGTAATCACAACCGTTTCAATCCCGCTATCGACCAGCGCCTTGGCCAGATAATATGATCGGATGGCCCCTCCTTCATAAGGTGTGTTAAAGTGTTGATGAAGGATGAGCACTTTCATGGTGCAAAGAAAGGAAATCAGATTTAAGTCCCGATAGCTATCGGGATTAGATTTTCGATTTTTTAGATTTTAGATTTTAGATTTTCGGAATTCCATTTTTTCCAGGAGGTATCGACTACAAAAAACCTTGGCGTGCTTTGCGCCTCCTTCGCGAACGTTGCGGTTAAATGCATTTGACGAACGGTGTTGGCTTCATCAGGCAAATTCTACATCTTACAACAAGAAATAAATTCTATGAAGAAACTATTCACCATCGTGCTTGTCGGACTATGCAGCGTTGCTCTCGCACAAAAGTCGATGTTCAATGGAAAAGACCTGTCTGGATGGAAGATCCATGGAACCGAGAAGTGGTTCGTTGAAGGGGGCGAGCTTATATGCGAAAGCGGCCCTGATAAACAATATGGCTACCTGGTGTCAGACTCAAAGTTCAAAGACTTTGAGTTGAAGCTGGAATTTAAACAGGAGTCAAACGGGAACAGTGGAGTTTTTTTCCATTGTTCCATCGAGGGAACTACGATTGCAGGTTGGCAAGCGGAAGTTGCACCAAAAGACAAGCACACGGGTGGGATTTATGAATCGTATGGACGCGGCTGGCTGATCAAACCGGATGCTGAGAAGCAGAAAGCGCTAAAAGAAGGTGAATGGAACGAAATGATCGTTCGCATGAAAGGCAATACTGTAACCACCTGGCTTAATGGCCAGCAGATGGTTGAACTTACGGACGAAAAGATAGGGGCAGGCGATGGAAAAATCGCGCTGCAAATTCATGACGGAGGTGGCGTCAAAGTTCGTTGGCGCAACATCCGAATCAAGGAATTGTAGAACTACTTTTTCGCTTGTGAGCTGCGGGAGTAGGCTAAAATGTTTTGAACCGTAGCGTTTGAAGGCTGTAGCTCTGATCCCCGTAGTTCCTGGACCATACTGCTCAATTCCTTGTAAAGTGCCATCAGTTCGCTGTCGCAGATCAACGCGTTGTCAATCTCCGTCTTCTCCTCCTCCGTAGTCTCCTGGTACAAGTACCGAATTAAATCCGTCTGGGTAAAAGTTTTTATCATAGGCTCTGTTTTTCATCTTTTTCCGCAGATTAATTAACGCATAACGCATTCTACCCAATGCAGTGTTTATGCTGACCCCTGTGCGGTCTGCAATCTCCTGGAAACTCATATCAAGGTAGTGTCGCATAATTAGCACCTGCTTCTGCTCTATTGGCAGCTCCTTGATACAGTCCCTGAGTTTAGACCGGGTTTCCCGATGCATCTGTTTGTCCTCGGCTGAATCTTCTGCAAAATCCATCGAGTTTAACAGCTTGCTGCCGTCTTCCAGGACCACTTCCGGGTAACGCTTATCTTTTCTAAAATGATCAATTGCCAGGTTATGAGCAATTCGACTAATCCAAGGCAGGAATTTTCCTTCTTCGTTGTATCGGCCGCCACGTATTGTGTTTATTGCCTTCACGAAAGTTTCCTGCAATAAATCTTCTGCGGTGTACCGATCTTTTACAATCAGGTAAATCGAGGTATAGACCTTGGACTTGTGTCGGTGTAAGAGCATTTCGAAAGCTTCTTCGTTACCGGTTTGATACAGCGACACTAATTTGCTGTCGCTTAATCCTTTGTCAATCATTCTACTTCACATTTAAGGTAACGTAGAGGTCTATTTCGATATTGTGTGGGTTAGATTTTTGAATTTGGTTTGAAAAGATATAAATATTTTCACAGTCGCCAAAAAATTTTGAGAAAATTCTTGCGTTGGAATCATTTTCTTATGGTATTTGAATCACAAAAAAATTTTTGTTAGAACCCATATATGCCAGTCAGCAAGAAACGCGTTATTAAAAGTTTAGAGAACCTGTCAGAGGATTTGAAAGAATTGCTGAGGGACCAATATCCAAACGGATACGAGAGCAGTATTACCCGCATTACCAACGCAAAAAAGGAACCCATTTTTGTGTTTCCACTCGAAACCGATGATGCCACCTATTTGATAAAGGTGCCGGCCACGAAGAATAGCGATGGCGAATACGATGTAGATTCTACTCCGGAGCCAGATATGGAAGGCAGTTCAGGTGGGCCGGCCGGAGCAAGTGATGATGATGATGGTTTCGGCTCAGGTGATGGCTATGGTGATGAAGGCGGCCGGGATGATGATTATGATGATGAAGGCGGTGGAAGAAAAAGTCGTGAAGCAAGCTACGATCCCGATTTTGATAACTAGCCCGCCCGCGAAAAATTTTCATATAAATTGAACACCATCCGGCTGGGTGGTGTTCTTTCTTTTTGTACCGTTCTTATAAGGATTTCTGATAACCGAAGGTAAATTTGACTGTGACTACTTCTCTGATTCAAAATGACACTCACCTGGACGAGTTAAGTCCAAAGGAATATATCATTATCAAGCGGGCAAGGGTTAATAACCTGAAGAATCTTAGCGTGGCGATACCGCGTAACAAGCTTGTGGTCATCACAGGCCTTTCCGGTTCTGGTAAGTCTTCTCTTGCTTTTGACACGCTCTTCGCGGAGGGCCAGCGGATGTATGTAGAAAGCCTGAGCTCGTATGCGCGCCAGTTCCTCGGCCGCATGGAAAAACCTGACGTTGATTACATCCGTGGTGTTTCCCCGGCCATCGCCATCGAGCAAAAAGTAAACACTCGAAATCCGCGGTCCACAGTCGGAACCACAACAGAGATTTACGATTATTTAAAGCTCCTGTTTGCACGGATAGGCAAAACATATTCACCGGTTTCTGGCAAGGAGGTAAAACGCGACACTGTAACCGATGTAGTGAACACAATCAACGGCTTGGCCGCAGGAACTCGCGTGATGGTGGCCAGTCCGCTCCATATAAAGAAAGGCCGTAAGATCCAGGAAGAGCTGAACCTGCTGCTCAGCAAGGGTTTTGCCAGAATCCTCGTGGATGGTGAAATGAAATTCATTGAAGAGTTGCTGGGTGGTGAAGACGGGACGAAAAAGAAGAAGACGTTAAAAATTGACGGAACGATTGAAATCCTGATCGACCGTGCCTCCGTGAATCCGGAAGATGAAGACGCGGTTTTCCGCTTATCGGATTCGGTACAAACTGCATTCTTTGAAGGAGAAGGCGACTGCATTGTATATGCGGAAGGCCAGAAGAAGATGCAGTTCTCCGACAAGTTTGAACTTGACGGCATGACATTTACAGAGCCATCCGTTAATTTCTTCAGTTTTAATAATCCCTATGGAGCATGCCAGACCTGCGAAGGGTTCGGAAAAGTGCTGGGCATTGACGAAGACCTGGTAATTCCCGACAAAAGCATGTCGGTATATGAGGGAGCAATTGCACCGTGGCGAAGCGAGGCCATGAGCGAATGGGCGAAGCCTCTTTTAAAGCACGGTATCAAGTTTGACTTTCCAATTCATCGACCCTACCATGAGCTAACGCAGGAGCAAAAAGATCTTCTTTGGAATGGAAACGAATATTTTGAAGGCATTCACGCATTCTTTAAACACCTCGAGACCAAAACGTACAAAATTCAATATCGCGTCATGCTGTCCCGGTATCGCGGACGAACAAATTGTCCGGACTGTCGGGGAACACGCCTTCGAAAGGATGCGCAGTATGTGAAGGTTGCAAATACATCGATAACCGATATCGTGCTGATGCCGATTGAGGATGCCTTGGTATTTTTTGAAAAATTGAAGCTCCCGGCATACGAACAGAAGGTTTCTGACAGAATTCTGACCGAGATCAAAAGCAGGTTGGGCTACATGGTGAAAGTTGGTTTGGGCTATCTTACGCTGAACCGAATCACCTCTACCTTGTCAGGTGGTGAATACCAGCGAATAAAATTGGCCACGTCATTGGGAAGCGCGCTTGTTGGCTCAATGTACGTGCTGGACGAACCCAGTATAGGCCTGCACCCAAAAGATACTGCGCGGATGGTGGAAGTGCTCTTGTCATTGCGCGATCTTGGGAACACAGTGATTGTTGTAGAGCATGAGGAGGAGATCATGCGTGCAGCGGATCAGATCATTGACATTGGCCCGGACGCTGGAAGTCATGGGGGCCACCTGGTTTTCCAGGGAACATTAAACGACCTCAATGGAAAGGTGCGGTCGCATACCACCGACTATCTTTCGGGAAAAGAGTCAATCGCGGTGCCTGCAATGCGGAGAAAATGGAGCGATTCGATTACCGTTGTTGGCGCAAGAGAAAATAACCTGAAAAACCTGACGGTAAAGTTTCCTTTAGGCGCGCTTACTGTGGTTACTGGAGTGAGCGGCTCGGGCAAATCAACACTCATCAAGAAAATCCTGTACCCGGCAGTTGGACGAATGAATGGTTCGGTTGCGGAAGCACCGGGTAAGTTTGATAAGCTTGATGGCGACTACGCAAGGATCACACAAGTTGAGTTTGTAGATCAGAATCCGATCGGGAAATCGTCACGATCCAATCCAATCAGCTATGTGAAAGCTTACGATACCATTCGTCAAAACTTTGCAGAAACTCCACTGTCAAAACAGCGCGGCTATAAGCCTTCGCACTTCTCTTTCAACGTGGAAGGAGGTCGATGTGAAACCTGCCAGGGCGAAGGCGAAATTAAGGTTGAAATGCAATTCATGGCCGATATCTTCTTGCGCTGCGAAAGCTGCAATGGAAAACGGTTTAAGCAGGAGATTCTCGAGGTCGAGGTGAACGGAAAGAACATTGCTGAGATTCTGGATATGACCGTTGAAGATGCGCTCGAGTTCTTTAAAGACAAGAAGGCCATCTATGAGAAAATCCTTCCTTTGAATGATGTTGGTTTGGGTTATGTAAAACTTGGCCAATCATCCAATTCATTAAGCGGTGGTGAAGCACAGCGTGTGAAGCTGGCATCGTTCCTCGCAAAAAATGCAACAGAAGGGAACATCCTCTTCATTTTTGACGAGCCTACTACTGGCCTTCACTTCCACGATATTTCAAAGTTGCTGAAGGCAATGAACGCCCTTGTCGATGAAGGCCACACCGTCATCGTCATCGAGCACAACCTGGAAGTAATCAAGTGTGCAGACTGGATTATTGATCTTGGACCTGAAGGCGGAGAGAAGAAAGGTGGTAATCTTCTTTTTGCAGGCACACCAGAAGAGATGGTGAAGAAAGCGAAGGGAAGCTATACTGCGGAGTTTTTGAAAGGGAAGCTAAACGCTGGTTAATTTGTAGTTTAGAGTTTGTAGTTTGTAGTTATGGTGCTCACAAGGACCTGCGTAGGTTGATCGAGCGCAACCACAAACTACAGACTACAAACTTTATTTCACGATCTTATCAAAACTCGCCCCAATTCCCTTAATCAAGCTCGAACTGAATCCCTGGTGCTCCATCTCATTCAACCCCACGATGGTACAGCCTTTAGGAGTTGTCACTTTATCGATCTCTTCTTCCGGATGGCGGTTTAATTTTAAAAGCAACTCCGCAGCGCCCTTCACCGTTTGAGCTGAGATCAGATTTGCAGTTCTTGCATCGAAGCCAATTTCAATTCCGCCTTGCGTAGCAGCACGAATGAATCGCAAAGCATAAGCAATTCCACATGCCCCGAGTACGGTTGCAGCATCCATCAGCTTCTCATCGATTGGAATTGAAATTCCAAGCTGATCAAAAAGGTTGGTGACGTATTCAACATGTTCCTTGCTGGCACCCTGGTGACACAAGCAGGTTACGGATTCCTGAATAGCGATGGCGGTGTTTGGCATCGCGCGAAAAATCGGAACACCGCTTCCCACGATCGTGGCAAGATCTTTCACAAAAATTCCTGTGACCACACTGATCAGGATATGCTTTGACTTATCAAAGGAATGCTTGAGTCCTTCAAGAACCTCTTTCACATTATACGGCTTAAGTGCAACAATGATCACATCGCTTTGCTTAATGGCTGACTCATTGTCACTGGTGATATTTACCCCCATCACCTTCAAATGCTGGATCACGTCAAGGTTTCTTCTTGTTACTGTTATCTGCTGCGGGGCAATGAACTGACTCTTAATCAATCCTTCAGCAATAGCTGCTCCGAGGTTTCCTCCCCCAATGATCGCAATCTTTGAATTTTTCATTTGGCGTATGGTGAATAGGAAAATTAGAAATACTTTGACGTACTTCATGTCAGATCTCAACAATTAATCTCCGTAATCGATGGAAGTTCTGTATAAACCATGGCCATGGTATCTCGCGGGAGCTGTGATTGGCCTTACTGTTCCTACCTTACTTTTGTTAGGTAATAAGCGTCTTGGCATTTCATCAACACTTCGCCAACTGTGTGCAGCCTGTGTGCCGGCAAACATTCCTTATTTCAAGTACGATTGGAAGCAGCAAAGCTGGAATCTCTTTTTCGTGGTCGGGATTCTTATTGGCGGATTTCTCGGTGGTTATGTGTTTGCAAACCCGGAGCCGGTACATGTCTCCGCTGGGACGCTGCAACTTTTTTACTCGTGGGGACTGAGTGATCCACAAGGTTTGCTGCCCGAAGAGCTATTTAATTTTAAAAATTTACTCACGCTCAAAGGGTTTCTTCTCATGATCGTTGGAGGCTTTCTGGTCGGATTCGGCACGCGTTGGGCAGGCGGGTGTACGTCCGGTCACGGCATTATGGGCTTGTCGGCACTGCAATGGACTTCGCTGCTTGCCACCGCTTGCTTCTTCATTGGTGGAATTCTGGTTAGTCATTTTGTTCTTCCTTACATTCTTGCACTATGAAAAACCTGAAATATCTGTTCGTGGGAATCATGTTTGGACTTGCCTTAACGAAAGGCGAAGCGATTTCATGGTATCGAATACAGGAAATGTTCTTTTTCGAGAGCTTCCATATGTACGGAATCTTTATGACGGCAGTTCCGATTGGCGCACTTTCAATTTTTGTTATTCGGAAATTGAAACTTAAATCAATGAACGGAGAAGTCATTGAAAAAACCGTAAAGCCCTATCACCCTGGACTCATCTTCGGAGGGTTGATCTTTGGTTTTGGCTGGGCTTTGACCGGTGCATGTCCCGGACCGTTGTATGCACAGATCGGATCGGGCTATCTCGTGGTCATTGTCGTATTTCTTTCAGCAGCGGCCGGGACGTGGACGTATGGGTTGATGAAGGATTACCTGCCGGACTAGGGATGAAGATTACTCGTTCTCTTTTCTCATTAACGAATAGTACACTCGTATACCCACGATCTCTGCGTTCGTTCTCACGCGCCCTGGGAAGCCATGATCGACATAAGAAAACCGACCTTCGATGCCTAGGTACCAAACGGGCCTGCCAACACTGACATCAAGCGATGTGAAGTGCAGTGGTAGAATTTTAGTGTTGCCTCCACTTTCATATCTTAATTCCTTATTAATACTGATCAAGGATGCGCCCGCAGCAAAATACCATCGCGTGTCAAACAGTTTTGACTTCGCCAAACTGAAAGACTGGTCGATGTAAAAGGTTCGTTTAACACAATCCCAACATTTGTTGTTCTCAAAGTAATAGAACGCATATCGCAAAGTGGATGCGGTGCGAACAGAAAGATCATAAGGCAGCTGATAAGCAAGTGCGATATTTAAACCGAGACCATCAACTCCTCTGGAAAACAGAAATGGAGCATCCGCATTGATCACACGCCCTGAAGAAAGTTTATTGGCTCCTGCGTAATGAAAAACCGTGGCCCTCGCCAGCGGCCCCACCTCAATAATAATATTTTTCTTCACCTGGGCCTGAGCTGCGCAAGTGAAGAAAAAGGTAAGAACAATGGTTATCGAATTTTTATGGAGCATCCAGAATAGTTTTCCAACTCACTTCACCACAGCTGTTATCGCTAAAGGCATCAACAACTTGTTCACTAAAGTAGGCGCATCCAAAATAACCACAATTCCGATAAATTGGTTTGGCCGTAACTACTCCACTAAAATAAGGGCTTTCAGATGAGCGATAGGGTAAATGCAACGTTGTATATGTGAAAGGATAAGTTTGATTCGTAAAGTCAACTTGTTGAGTCTTATCCGGAGATGGCCAAGTGTCGTGCTCAAAAACCACGTAGTAGAAGATGTCACCAACTGAGCCCTGTATGTTGTCTATTTCGTCATCAGGATTCATTCCATGGTAAGCGATAAACGACATTGAATAACACTGACCTAGCGAACTCGGATCAACGCTAATCAGTTGTACTCCATCCGAGTTGCCGAGCCAATGGGCGTCATGATGTTCTTGGGTGTCAGGGTCAATAAAATTTTCATAGGCCGTATACCTCGTAATGTTAACGTCCGAATTTCCGCCTGCCCAGCTTTCCTTTCCGCATGCAATCATCAACTTATTCATTTGCATATGCGCCCAATTGGTGTTGTCCCTATTGCCGCTGGGAGTAACTATACAACTTCCGGCATATTTCGAGCGTGAATTGCTTTCATCAATTTTCCGACCACGGCTATTCTGGTTATACGTCTCATTAAGTGAGACCACCCAGACTTCATTTTCAAGCGCGAAATTTTCATCCACGATTCTTTCTTTCACTTCACCAGTATTTGACAAACTCCAACCGACCAGTGTTGTGGATTCGTCTCCATTGTAAACAGCTATAGTTGGCGATAACTTCGCGGATTCCAAGTTAGGCTTTAAATTGAAATAATTATGAATGTAAATTTGAGGGAAGAGGGAAACACTTTGCCTCCGGAACCTATGTTTGTAAATGACTCGAGCGCATTCGCGACACTTTCATCGTCCTCCAATAATTTTGACTCGTTTAGTTTCGACATCAGTTGCGGGTTCCCATCAATCAGTTGTTTCAATAAAACATTTTCATCACCATCAAATTGCTTTTCGACTTCTAAATAAAGACTGTTCCGGAAGTTTTGATCATGAGTTAGGGGAAGTAACCCCTTTGCAATGGTGGCTAGATTCTTGCTCACATACTTGTACTGCTCGCCAATAGGGCGATTTGTTATTTCCATTTTTTCACGGGACGTGCCTGGCGGACTCGTGTCTAGATTTGAATCATCGCAATTGGAAAGAATTAATGTTGCAGCGCATAGCGCCACGTAAGCTTTTGCATTTGTTTTCATAAGCATTTTTTTAAATGATTGATTTTACCGAAGCCTATTAAATAGGAAAAGATGTAACGTAAATTAATTGCCGGTCTAAGGTTGCGCAAGATCCCATCGTTAGGGTAATCGACATCTAAATCACGGTTAAGCAGGCTCCTGAGGACCGCTCAATTCAATTTTAAATGACTTGTGAGTTGGTACAAGGAAAGTTGTGGATTTTGCTTTATGTTCACATACAAAAAACCAAAGAGCCATGAACACCTCCGAACTCCTCGTTACTGTCAAAGCGCGCAATCCCAACGAACCTGAGTTTCTCCAGGCTGCGGAAGAAGTTATTCTTTCTATTGCACCCGTGATTGAAAAAAATCCAGAATTCGCACGCTTAAAGATCCTTGAAAGGATGCTCGAACCAGAGCGCCTGATTTCGTTTAAAGTGACCTGGCTTGATGATAAAGGCAACGTCCAGGTTAACCGTGGCTATCGGGTGCAGATGAACAGCGCGATCGGTCCGTACAAAGGTGGACTTCGGTTCCATCCTTCGGTGACACCAAGCGTGCTGAAGTTCCTGGCTTTCGAGCAAGTGTTCAAAAATGCGCTAACCGGAATTCCCATGGGTGGCGGCAAGGGTGGGAGTGATTTTGATCCAAAAGGGAAATCCGATAATGAAGTGATGAAGTTTTGCCAGGCGTTTATGAGCGAACTCTTTCGTCACATTAATCACAGGCTTGACGTTCCTGCAGGTGATATCGGAGTCGGAGGTCGGGAGGTTGGATACATGTTTGGCGCCTATAAAAAATTGAAAAATGAATTTACGGGAGTGCTTACCGGAAAAGGGATCGGCTGGGGAGGAAGTTTGATTCGCACGGAAGCTACTGGCTACGGACTAATCTATTTTGCCGAAAACATGCTGCTGGCGAAGAATGATACGCTGAAAGGAAAGGTTTGCCTTGTTTCTGGATCAGGAAACGTTGCGCAGTACGCCATTGAAAAAATTATTCACCTGGGTGGTAAGGCAGTGACGGCATCGGACTCCACGGGATACATCTATGACGAAGGAGGTTTCACACCCGAAAAGCTTGACTTCCTCAAAGATCTTAAGAACAACAAGCGGGGACGGATAAAAGAGTATGCCGAAAAATTCAAGAACGTTGTTTATAAAGACATCGACTCAAAAGCATCGAGCAATCCACTGTGGGATCACAAAGCCGACTGTGCTTTTCCTTGTGCCACGCAAAACGAAGTGAATGAAAAAGATGCAAACAATCTTGTGAAGAACGGAGTGAAGCTATTGGCGGAAGGGGCGAACATGCCAACGACAATCGAAGGCATAAATGTGCTGCTTGATGCAAACCTGATGTATGCACCTGGGAAAGCATCCAATGCTGGAGGTGTTGCCACTTCAGGTTTAGAGATGACGCAAAACTACATGGGTACCAACTGGAGTTCGGAAGAAGTGGACACAAAGCTCAAGCAAATCATGAAAAACATTCATGATACCAGCCTCGCTGCCGCCAAGGAATATGGTAAGCCCGGAAACTATATGGTGGGAGCAAATATTGCCGGATTTTTGAAAGTAGCGAAGGCGATGGTGGCCCAGGGAGTGATATAGAATGATGAATTACGAATGACAAATGACGAGTGATAAATGGCCTATTCGTTACTTGTCATTCGTAATTCGTCAATTTCTAGCCTTTAAAATATTCCTCGAGCTCCACCAGCGCGTTAGCCGAACCCTTTAGATCTTTGATCACTTTTCCTTTTTCAAGGATTACAATCCGCTCACATATTTCGGTCACGTGATTCAGATCATGGCTTGAAATCAAATAAGTAAGATTGCGAATAGCCTTTTCCTTCCGCAACAGGTCCTTCAAGCGAATCTGAGAAGTCGGATCAAGGTTTTCAAAGGGTTCATCGAGAATAACAACTTGTGGATCGCCAATAAAAGCCGCTGCAATCCCAACCTTCTTCAGGTTTCCTTTCGATAAGTCGCCAATGAATTTTTTGTTGCCGATAATCTCTCCGTGAAAGAGCTCTTCAAATTTCGTGAGGAAGCCTTTTAAATCTTCTTCAGAATACCCGTGAAGTTTGCCAACAAATTTGAAGTATTCTTCAGGCGTCAGGTATTGAATTAGAAAATTCTCATCCAGGTATGATCCAACATAAAATTTCCACTCATCGTTCAGCTGAACATTTTTTCCATCAATTGCGACAGTGCCTGACGTGGGTCGAACAAGATCGAGAATCATACGGAACAAGGTTGTTTTACCAGCCCCATTGTTGCCTACAAGGCCAAAACTTTCGCCTTTGCCAATGACTAATTGTTCAATATCGGTAACTACCTGGGTTTTATATTCTTTGCGAAGGTTTTCAATTGTTATCATGCTGGTAAAGATTCCGTGTGTTGTTAGTCTTTTCTAAATCCCGCTGCGATCTTGTACTTGCGATCGATTAGACGCTTAGTTGTCAGATCGATCAGTTTGTTTCTGAAGATGATGCCGATTATTCCAGCCAGCGCAATTGTCATGATCCCCAGCTCGGGCTTGCCGAAGATGCTGAATGGAAGATAAAATAGATATGGACCGAGAAGGGTGGGGAACGACATAATCCATTGTGCAATACCTACGCCTTCATAATTAAACGTGGCGCTTTTTTTCAGGTCAACTTTTTTCGGATCCCACATCGCGAGATTAAAGATTACGAAAATGTTGATTCCAATATTGAACAACATGGTGGCAAGGTGAACAAACAAGACATTCCATCCAAAGTATGCATACGGTGTGCTCAGGATAAAGCAAACAATAGTGACCAGTGAGAGCAACCAATATTTGGATTCCACATACTGTCGCATGGAGACCGGACGGGTTAAGGTGAAATCATAATGGCCACCTTGCCAGCTAAAGAGCAACTGACCATAGCTGATCATAAAAATTCCGGTCACGAATATGCCTACGAAGATGAAGATACTTGGCACTCCGGTCGCATATTTGTCATTGGTATAAAAAATTAGTCCGTACAAAAGAAAAAATGCACTGAGATAAAGAATGTTCCTTGGTCGTTTATTGCGCAGGATCAGTTTTGCCTCGACATTGATTATTTCGCCAAGGAGCCCGAAATTTTTCAGAAACGAAAAATCCTGAGTTACCCCGCTTGCATTCGTGCGTTGATAACTGATCTCTTCGGGATACATCGCCTGCCTGAAGAATTTATAACAAGCCCAGTACGCGATGGTCAGCAAAGCAAAAGGGACAATCGCAAGGGCGGGCTGCTGTAAAATTGAGTTGAAGGTGGATGCGGAAATATCAGATAGTTTAAACCATCCATAATAATCAGCTGCGCCCAAGGTGACGATAATGCCCAGAAGAATTACGATTCCGAATAGGTTGTCGTCAAGCGTTTTTTTGAAGAGGACCACGAGGAAATGAATCGTCATGCTGATGACCCACACAATCATGCCCCATAGCAATGCGGTGGGTAGCGAGTATGCAGGGGCGATGACTTTCAGGGCGAAAGGCATAAACAAAATCAGCGGAAGCACATTTAATAAGTGCACGGCCGACCGAATGAGCAGGAAGTTGACGATTCCTGATTTTTTCATTGGTAAATGCAGGTAAGGTTGGACGTCAAGCACGGGCAGGTTTTGCATCATGTACCGCATGATGAACTCGAAGGTGAAATAGTAAAGAAGCAGGCTGTTTAAGAAAGAAATGGCATCAGACTGCTTGAGCCCTTTGATGATGATGATGTCAAGCGTGAGGCCGAGGGCCATCGCGTAAACAAACATCATTAAGCCCAGGATAGCTGTAAACACAAGCGTGGCTGTGTCTTTCGAAAACGAAGCTGACCGCTTGAATCGTTTCCAGCTGTGTGATAGGAGTAGGTTAACCATAATTAAACTCAAAGAATGAGTAGTGCGAAAGGCTTATTAATTACATTTTTGCAGATCTTTTTACAACGCGATGGAGCTTCGATTAGGAACCGGATACCGACAGATATTAAACCTGGCGCTGCCGATCTCGCTCGCCATGCTGGTACCCCAGATCAACTTCATTACCAATAATATTTTTCTCGGCCGCCTTGGTCAACAGGAGCTTGCGAGCGCTGGCATCACGGGGGTGTATTATTTGATTTTCGCAGTCATTGGGAGCGGGCTCAACAATGGTTTGCAAGCGCTGATCGCGCGGAGGGCTGGACAAAACTTACCCAAGGAGATTGGCCGACTGTTTTTTCATGGTGTTTGGATCGCCCTCGGGTTTGCCGGCCTTGGGATTTTAGCTACCTATACCATTGCCCCCGCAGTGCTTCGCGCCACGATCAATGACGCGGCTATCGCTGAGCAAGTAATTGATTTCTTACTGATCCGTATCTGGGGACTGCCGTTTCTGTATTTATATGTTATGCGCAATGCGCTCCTAGTCGGTACGAACCAAACACGTTTTCTCGTGTGGGGCACACTAGCGGAGGCGATCACGAACATCGTGCTGGACTACGGTTTTATTTATGGAAATCTTGGCTTACCAAACCTCGGGTTCAACGGGGCAGCCTATGCGTCAATTATAGCCGAGGGCACCGGATTACTCGTGATTTATGTGGTAATCCATTTGAAGGGGATCCACAGATCTTTTGCCTTCTTTGAAGACATCAAGTGGGACGGAAAAATTTCGAAAACTATCCTGATCACGTCCTCGCCACTGATTCTGCAGTATGGCATCAGCATTATGAGCTGGGAGTATTTTTACATTCTCATCGAACATCATGGCGAACGGGCATTGGCCATTTCCAACACGATGCGAAATATCTTCGGACTGTTCGGGATTTTTTCCTGGGCGTTTGCCTCGGCTACAAATACGCTTGTGAGTAATATTATCGGCCAGGGCCGTCAGGATGAAGTGCTGCCCTTGATCGGCCGCGTGGTGCGCGTAAGTTTGTCGATTTCGTTTGTTTTGTTTTCCCTGCTCACCATCTGGCCGGAATTCTTCATTTCGTTTTACGGCCAGAGTCCGGAATTCATTGCTGATGCGATTCCAGTTATCCGAGTGGTATCATTTGCGCTGCTGATGATGTCTTTTGGCACTATTTGGCTGAATGCTGTTACAGGCACCGGTAATACCTCGGTTAACCTGATTATCGAGCTGGTCACCATTGTGATTTATTGCGTGTATGTTTATGTCGTGCTTGAATACCTGGACATGCCGATCACCTGGGGCTGGGCATCAGAATGGGTATACTGGCTGTCAATGTTTACGATGGCATTTTTCTACATGCGCTCGGGAAAGTGGAAGAATAAAGTTGTCTGAAACCTGAGACGATCTTTCACGTTCAGGCATCGTATGCTTAAACAATTTTTTTTCATCGCCACGCTGCTTTTCCCGGCTGTCGCACAATCTCAAAGTCGTGACACGCTCGTGTTTGCTACTTATCGGTATGCTGATAACAATCGTATCAGAAATATCGAGCCGTTTGCGAAATACTTTGGCGGCATCATTCGAAATCCTGTGACCGTAAAAAGTTACAACTCGGTCCAGGAGCTGATCGATGGCATGAAGAAAGGCGAAACGGATATCGTGTTCATCAATACGTTTGGCTATTTATTATTACGCGAGCAGTCACGCGATTATTCCATTGCGGCCGCATTGCACATCCCGGTTGGAACCCGAAGTACCTATCAAACTGCCATTGTTGCATCCACACGATCGAAAATCACCACGCTGGATGATTTGACGAAGAGACCCTCATCCGTTTCACTCCTGCTCGTTAATCCTGGATCAACTTCCGGTAATCTAATTCCACGGATAAAACTTGCTGACGTTGGCATCGGTGACCCTGAGCGGGCATTCAAAAGTGTGAACTATACAAAGAACCACGCGCTCACGCTGAAGCATGTTATAGACGGAATTGGCGATGTTGGGGCATTTGGAAGCGAGGAGTATTATAAGTCACTGGCCGCTGATCCCAATCTTCAAAGCCAGGTGAATTTACTTTGGGAATCCGGGCCGATTCAACTTGGACCGGTATTATTCAGTAAAAAGATTTCGAAAAGAATTACTGATGAATTGCTTCCCGCGCTTCTGACGCTACATGAAAAAAATCGTATTGCGTTTGAAGCAATTAAGGCCGGCTGGACGGAAGCGATTCCCGCTGACCGATTTGAGTCGGTCGATGATGGATATTATGACGAAGTCCTCCACAGCAACCGCGAGGCTGCAGTAAAAATCATCAAAACATTTGCCCAGTAGTTTACTTCTTCCGCGGATAGAACCATAGGTAGCTCTTTTCGCCTTTCACTTTTTCACTAATGGTGTAGAAACCCGAACCATCGCGTGCAAACGTTACCGATTCTCCCTGAGGTTCTTCCTCATAAGTCACGATGGCTGGATTTCGTTTCAGCGCTGAGGCGAGGTTTTCGTTGTTGAGCTTCCAGTAAAAAACATTGTTGTAATTTTTCATCAGGACTTCAGTGCCGTCAGCAGAAAAATCGGCTGCAACAATTTGTCCGAATGGGATAGATGCGATTTTTTCGGCCGTTAATGTATCAGTGGTTGAGTAAGGGTATTTTAATTCATATACGTAGACTGGTTTCTCACGCTTTGAAACGACATATAGATTTTTTGTTTTAGGGTCCACCAACAGAGATTCTGTATCTTTCTTTACATCGAGTTGAAAGACGATTCGGTCGAATTTTGAAACGGTGATCTTGTCTTTACCTTCGGTGAACTGGGGCTCTTCGAACCGATAAACCATCTTGTAAGGAAAGATGGCCATGTTGTCGCCTATATCGGCAACGTAGATGTACGATTTCCCCGGCTCCGGTCCTGGACCAACCGCGATATCTTCCCAGTCACGATTGATTACATTTTCGAGCACACAGGTAAGTCGAATATTAAGCTTATCATCGATCAACAATACTTCAGCACGGTTACCGCTGTCGTTATGCGTCCACAAGAGACCAGGGTTCGCTTTGCTCGCTGCCAGCCCGGATGCTTCTTCCAAATTCTTATTATTGACCTCCATCAGTTTTTTGCCTTCGAGAAAAATATCGGAATCGGTTTCCTTCCCTTTCTTTTGAGAGCAGGCAACCGAAGCAATGAACATTAGGAGAAGGGATAATTTGCGCATCATGCTGAAAAGTAAACTGCGAATAAAACAATTTCCGCGCCCATTCTGAAAAGATTTTATAAGGCTGGTTAATCGTTTTTCGTCTTCACTTTGATTATGAGCGTGATATTGCGCCAAGTGTTTACCTTTGCACGATGAACGTGACCGAGTTAGACTCATCTGAAGAGCAAGACGATGTATTGTTTGAGCATCACCGCATTGTGGCGGATCCTGGGCAAGCTTTGCTTCGGATCGATAAATTCTTAATGGATCGCTTGCCAAACGTTACGCGCACTAAGATCCAGGACGGGATTCACAACGGATTCGTTCGCGTGAATGACAAAGAGATAAAGCCTAATTATAAGGTTCATCCCAACGACACCATCACCATCTCGTTGCCTCAGCCACCGCGCGACACGGAAGTCGTGCCTGAGAATATTCCCCTCAATATCGTTTACGAAGACGATCACTTGCTTGTTATCAATAAACCCGCAGGCATGGTTGTGCACCCCGCGTATCAAAACTGGACCGGCACACTGGTAAACGCGTTGGCCTATCACTTTCAGAATCTGCCGGAAATGCCGGGTAATATCGGTAGGCCAGGACTTGTTCATCGTATCGACAAGGATACGTCAGGCTTGTTGGTTATTGCCAAAACAGAAATTGCCATTACGAATCTTGCAAAGCAATTTTTTGATCACACGATCGAGCGAACGTACTGGGCGATTGTCTGGGGAGTTCCAGATCCCCCCAGCGGAACGATCAATATTCATGTAGGAAGAAGTCTTAAAGACAGGAGAGTAACCACTGCATTTCCTGAAGGCGACTTTGGGCGACATGCGATTACGCATTACAAGCTGTTGCAGGATTTGCGTTATGTTTCGCTTGTGGAATGCCGCCTCGAAACAGGACGGACGCATCAGATCAGGGCTCACATGAAGCACATTGGTCACACCTTGTTCAATGACGCAATGTATGGTGGTGATCAGATCTTAAAAGGAACTGTATTTGCGAAGTACAAACAGTTTGTGGAAAACTGCTTTAAGATTATTCCGAGACAGGCCTTACATGCCAAGACACTCGGGTTTATCCATCCTGCCACCAAAGAGCCGATGCGGTTTGATTCAGAGCTGCCGCCTGATTTTACAGAGGTGATTGCGAAATGGGAGCATTATGTGAAGTACAACTAAGGCCTTCACGCTTTCTCCATCTGTCTTCAGTAACCTAAAATGTCGGATTCAATGTTCTTGAATTTCCCAGGGCCTGGCGAATCTGGCGAAGGGCTTCACGCTTGATTCGTTTGTCATCCCGCGATGAAGAATGAATCATTGACGTGATATAATCCAGCACCTTTTTAGTTTGGTCCTGATCGAGCGAATCCAGAGATTCTACGATCTGGTTTTTCTGGTTAATGCTAGTCATGGTTTATAGTGGTTGATACCGTGAATAACGTAAAATAACTCGTTGTGTTTCAAGTGTTAAGCGGATTTAACAGGAATACAACACCGATGTAATAAAAGAGACAAAAATTGCAAAGACGAACCTTCCAAACCGCAGAATCCCAATGAATTTCAGCTAATGCGTGTTTGGCTGGGGCCTTTGGTATTTGGACTTTGGGATTTGGCCCACTTGGAACATAGCCTCGTGCTTGGAATTCTCCGGCCTCACGCAAAAAGAACTGTTCGTGTGCCAAACCAGCAAACCTGGCATGACGACACGAACAGCTTGAGTTAAAATATAGAGAGAGAGGGGTTCTTAAAAGACGATGTTAATTGGGATGAGTTCTGGTGACCAGGTCATCCCAGGTCTTGTCCTGGATCGGCCTGACATTTTCCGTCACCACTTGTTGCAGTTTGCTTGGAAACTCTTGTGTTACAAGCATGGCGGCAACACCGAGTGCATTTCCGAGGTGCTCGGTTTTTGCATCCACTTCATCTGCCACAAAAATGACAGGGGCTTTTTTGTTGAGCGAGTTTGTGCGGATAGACCGCACGAGTTCAAAACCTGTGATTACAGGCAGGTCAGTACCGCAGATTATTAAGTCGAAGGATTCGATTCGTGAGGTCAGGAGCCCATCCAAACCCGAGTCGGTGAATCTGACAACTGCTGTGTTGTCCTGCAGTACTGACTTTACCTGGTCTACGACCATTTTCTGCCTGTGAACCACAAGTATTTTAATCGTTCTGCTCAAACCGTTGTGCTTTTAAACATTAACTAACCAAACCTTCATGAAGGTCGCAGATTTTCATTTAGGATAATTTGGCGGGATTTTGAACCATCTACCCAGGAATAGGTAGGCCCGAGAAAATAGGCGTTAAAAACACGTACCGTGAGCGTTGCAGCAGCTTGAAAACTACAGGCAATAGTAAAAAACTACTAGTAAAATGGTAAAAAACTACCAGTCGGATTTTTCGGTAGTTATTTGACGAGACCGGTGTCGTAGGCGTATTTCACGAGGCCCACCATGTTGTTTACCCCGACTTTCTCCATGATGTTGGTACGGTGATTTCGCACAGTGTTTTCGCTGAGGTTCAGTTTTTGGCCGATTTCCT
This sequence comes from Chryseosolibacter sp., assembly GCA_036402075.1. Lineage (GTDB taxonomy): Bacteria > Bacteroidota > Bacteroidia > Cytophagales > Cyclobacteriaceae > Chryseosolibacter. The sequence goes on from DASWTP010000064.1 coordinate 80,298, forward strand.
TAATGGTCATCTCCTGGCAGACCAGCATAACGATTTCTTTCTCGCGCTCCGACAACTCAAAGGTGGCAAAGGTTGGGCGATGTCCTTGTTTCTTGTCGCGAAGGTTTTTTCTGAGCACAGAAGCCACGAGATCGTTGTGATAGAAATCTTTTTCAATAACCGCGTTAATGGCATGTTCAAGTTCTTCGGGTTCGGTATTCTTGAGAAGAAACGCATGCACGCCCATTTCCATCATATGAAGGATGTATTTTTCGCTGTCGTGCATGGTTAGCACAATTACTTTCACCTCCGGATATTTTGAAAATATGTTTTCGCAGGTTTCGGTTCCATCCATGACCGGCATTTGCAGATCCACAATGGCGACATCCGGTTGCTGATATTTCATCAGCGTGAGTAATTCCTTGCCGTTCTCGGCATCTTTTACTTCAGCAACATTTTCAAAGGTCTTAATGAGGTTAACCATCGCCTTTCGAAACAGCGTGTGATCGTCAGCAATAAAAATCTTAAGCTGTTTTTTCATGGGTAACGGGGGCTATTAATGTCGTTTTACTTCCTTTTGCGCGTCCTTTTTCAAACTTAACCTCACCGCCCAACAGGCGGGCGCGGTTTTCAATGCTATACAGTCCGAGTCCTTTGTTTCCGGCCGTGTCGTTCCGGAAGAAGTCAGCGTCAAAGCCAACACCATTATCCTCAACAGATACTTCGATCGTCTCGCTCATCCTGGTGGAAACATTAATTTGGGTGGCTTGCGAATGCTTGATGGCATTATTAAGCAACTCCTGGGCTATGCGAAATATCATCAATTCCCGCTGAGAATCAAGCTTTGGTATTTCACCATTTTCGGTAAACTGAACTTTAATTTTGGCGGTCTGTTCGACCCGCTCGCAAAGCTCTTTGATAGCGTACGTAAGCCCGAATTTTTCAAGCGTGGATGGCATCAGGTCGCGGCTTATCCTCCTTACCGAGGAGATGGTATCGTCAAGCATTTGTTTCGTCTCATCGATGGACTGCGGGTTGGGATGGGCTTTTGCGAGGGTTGTGATGCCTACGCGAATGGTCGAAAGCATCCCGCCAATGCTATCGTGCAGGTCGGCAGCAAGACGCCTGCGTTCGCCCTCCTGCGACTCAAGCTCGGCCTGCATCATCTTCTGCTGGTATTCAAACTCCAGCGCCTGACGTTTGAACTGCTCCTGCAGCATTCTTTTCTGATAAAAAACCACAAACAACACAATCGCACCCGCCAGCACCAGCATGGCTACAGTGGCGATAGCGAAAATCAAAAGGAATTGATTAGAGTCGGGTTGCATATCTGGTTTAACAAATATGAACATGTGCGGGCAATTACTCTAGCAGTGAGTGTAAATTTTGTATTGAGGTCAGTCCTTCACACTGACCTTTGCATGGCGCGCAAGCCAGTCATACCGAATCCCTATAAGCATCAAGACGTCCATCACAATAAAAAGCAGGTTGTGAAAGCTCCAGTACATTCGCAGATCGTCATCCAACACCCTGACGAGATAATCGGTGAAGGCATACAAAAAAAGAGCTCCTGAGCAAAAAATGAGAAAGCCCGAATTGAACCAAAACATTGGCAATCTATGTAAATGCATAGTCGGCATCTCAATCAAAAGTCGATAAAAGAAAGTAACAGCAAATACGATTACCATCAGAGAGCCGGAAAACTTAGTAAATGAAGTAATAAATAGCTTTTGGATTAGAAACAGATTCAGGAATGAACCTATCAAGTAAATGACTATCACCAAAATGAAAAGGTGCTTGTATTTGTTGTCGAAAACATGGTTGAAAATAATGGCACAAATAATTACAAATCCCAGGTCATATATTGACCCGGGCACATTCAACAAATGTCTCCATGGTGACTTCCAAATTATGAACGCTGCAACGTTACAGATGAAACTCAGTAAATACAATATTCCTATCAGCCTGATCACAAAATCACGCTGCTTATACTTATACAATGCAGCCGCTGCAATCAAACCTGATAGGAACGTTTGTACATAGACAATAAAAAAATATGCGGTTACCGACATTTGCGATTAGCAAGTAGGCGGACAGGTGAGGCCATTGTCTACAGAACCAGGATCGGAACCGTCCTTGCCCGTGTTCGAACCCCAAAGCAGTGTGCCATCTTCTTTTCGGCCGACAAGTACAAGTTGAACGGTCTTCTTCTTAGCAAAGTCACTGTGTTTGGAGGCGAGGAAGAATGAAATTCCCGCGCAACCGTCCTGTGCAAGGATTTCCAGCAGTATATCTCTGCCGTAAAAAATTGATCTAGTGTCTTTGTCCTTATCCTTTCGATGCTCTTTATCATAATCTTCAATCCAGATTTCAGCATCTTTCTTCGGAACGGGACCGCCTGCACTTGGTGGGAAATTATTTGCCATAGTTGTATGGGGTTTAAGGGTGAAACATGGCGTCAAAATATTGATTTTTTTTAAATCAAATTTTTTGCTTCTCGAACCGGTCCTATCTTTGATCAATAACCAATTTGCCATGGCAAGCCAGAAATTTTCAAAACTGACACAAAGCGTTCATGCCGGGTCTCCGGGCGACAAGCTATTTGGCGGGGCGGCAACGCCAATTTTCACTTCTTCAGCCTATGATTACGAGGGCGTTGAAACAACCCTATATCCAAGGTACTTTAACACACCAAACCAAACCTCTGTTTCGGAGAAGCTCGCTACGCTTGAAAATGCGGAGTCTGCCATCATTTTTAGCTCGGGAATGGCAGCGATCATGACCGCCCTTTTTGCCATGATTAAGAAAGGCGATCACGTGGTCTTTCAAAATGATTTGTATGGAGGAACCCACCACGCAGTGACTAAAGAACTGCCGCGATATGGTGTTGACTTTACTTTTGTGGATGGGGCTATTCCTGAAAATTTCGAGAAAGCAATCAGGAAAGAAACACGTGTGATCTATATCGAAACCCCCTCAAATCCAACGCTTAAGATCACCAACATAAAGGCGGTAGCCGAAATTGCAAAGAAGCATGGGATCATCACGATCATCGATAATACCTTCGCCTCTCCGGTCAACCAAAATCCGATAGATCTTGGAATTGATATTGTGGCTCACAGTGGAACGAAATACATTGGCGGGCACAGTGACATTTGCTGTGGTGCTACGATGGCCTCGAAGAAACTAACCCAACAGATCTGGGAGAGCGCCATTCATTTCGGAGGGTCGCTTGAGGCAACCACGTGCTGGCTAGTTGAAAGAAGCTTGAAGACCATCGTGTTGCGGGTTCGTCAGCAAAACCAAAACGCGTTAGCGATTGCTGAATACCTGAAAACGGATTCGCGCATCGGTGCCGTGTATTATCCAGGACTTAAAGATCATCCGGACCATGCGGTAGCAAAAGCGCAAATGCCGGGCGGGTTTGGAGGTATGTTGTCATTTGAAGTGAAAAATGATGTACATAAATTCACAAGCAAACTTCAGCTTATTAAAAGGGCTATCAGCCTGGGCGGTGTAGAGTCTACCGTAACGCTACCCTACCTCACATCGCATAAAAAAATGACACCCGCTGAACGTAAAGCAATTGGTGTTTCTGATAACCTCGTGCGGTTCTCGGTAGGTATCGAGGAAAGCGTTGACCTGATAGATGACATTAAGCAGGCGCTTTCTTAGCAAATATGGCAACTATATCAATACGACCATCGCGGCTAGAAGAAGTGTCAGTGCTCGTAAACTTCCAACAACGTCTCGCATTAGAAACGGAAAACGTCCAGCTTGACTTCGCCACGGTTGAGCAAGGTATCAGAGCCATGTTTGCCGATCCAACCAAAGGAATGTACTTCATCGCAGAGGTGGACGGAGAAGTGGCGGGATGTCATTCAATAACCTACGAGTGGAGCGACTGGCGTAATGGCATGGTTTGGTGGCTGCAATCAGTTTATATCTCCGAGAAGTTTCGTAAGCACGGAGTATTCAAGGCGATGTTTGAAAATTTAAAACGACTGATCGGCAACGATCCGAAGCTTGCAGGCCTGCGCCTGTATGTGGATAAATCGAATTTACGGGCGCAGCATGTGTACCAAGCCATGGGCATGAATGGCGAGCACTACCGCGTATTTGAATTGATGAAGTAGTTTGTATTCACGTAGGAAGGAAGCATCAGCAAGTCGTAAACATTCATTCAAATTCCCCGCGTTGCTCCTGCGCTTCCCACGGTTCGGATTACGCCCGGGATTTCACTCCACCTCTACAACCATCTCAATCTCTACGGCAATACCCATGGGCAAAGCGTTTGCACCAAGAGCCGCTCTCGCATGTTTACCCTTTTCTCCAAAGACGGAGACGAGAAGATCAGAGCAGCCATTAATTACTTTTGGATGATCAGTAAATTCGCTGTTGCAGTTTACCCATCCATTTACTTTAACAATCCGCTTTACTTTTTTCAGATCGCCTACTTCATTTTTTAGTGTTGATAGGAGTGAAATTGCTGCGATCCTGGCAGCGTCAATGCCCTGCTCCAGTGTTAGGTCTTTGCCAACTTTGCCCGTAACATTGGTTCCGTCTGCTTTGGTCGGCCCATGACCTGCCAGAAAAATTAAATTACCGGTGCGTACAGCCTTCACATAGCTGGCGATTGGTTTCGTAGGTGGAATTAACTCAATACCGAGATCTTTGAGCTTTTTATCGTAGTCGACAGTTTGGCAAAATGCCGATACAGAGAGGATGATCAGCAAACATAATGTAATGACTCGCATGAGGTGTGATTTATTCTTTAGCTCAAGGTCGTAAAAGATTCAGTCTTCAAAAAATATATGGCGTTGGAAGGATGAGTGAACGAAAAAATAAATTTAAAAAAGCTGTTTGCAGCCCGTGAATTCCACCATATTGTTATTTCAAAATGCCTGCCACATGTCCGAGCGAACGGAAAAATTCAGATGCCCCTGGTGCCTGTCGTTTGACGAATACATCCGATACCATGACGAAGAATGGGGCGTACCCGTTCATGACGATCGAAAACATTTTGAGTTCTTAATACTTGAGGGCGCACAAGCCGGCTTGAGCTGGTCAACGATTTTGAAAAAACGCGATGGTTATCGCAAAGCATTCGCGAATTTTGATGCCGCGAAAGTGGCCCGCTACTCCGAAAAGAAAATCGAAAAAATACTGCTCGATCCGGGTATTATCAGAAATCGCCTGAAGGTGTACGCAGCGGTGAACAACGCCAAGCGGTTTCTTGAAGTGCAAAAGGAATTTGGTTCTTTTGACACATACATATGGAGGTTCGTTGGAGGCAGGCCGATCGTCAATAAGCGTAAATCAATTTCACAGGTTCCGGCAACAACCAAAGAATCGGACGCGTTGAGCAAGGATCTGATCAAGCGTGGATTCAAGTTTGTGGGAAGCACGGTTATCTACGCGCACATGCAAGCCTGTGGCCTGGTGAACGACCACCTGGTAGACTGCTGGAGATATTCCTCATCGAAATAAGTCAGCGCGAAATTCGTATGACTGAGCCCGGGAGGGGCATTTGATAGTCCATCTTGCATCTTGAAAAAATGTCATTGAAAAAGCGCGGGATATCATTTGTTTTCACTGCCTTTGGCCGCTGATGAACCTTCCTGAAAAAATCTTCCCAATGAACGAACACGAGATTCCTCGGCTGCAATACGTTTAGAAATTCGCAGGGATAGGTATTCTGGGAAAAATGGTAAGACGCGATGCCAAGAATGGCCAGATCAACCTTTCGGTTTTCAAGCAAATTCGCTGGCGGAATGCCATTTGGAAACTGGCAGCTTGATGACTGCATGAAAATTCGGTAGTACACCTGGTCATTTTTAACAAGGTCGATGAGGAAAGAAAGTGTTTGGCCCTCGAGCCAATCATTGACCCTCGTCTTGTCGCGGTGGTGGTCGAAATCTTTTGGCGGTTTTGTTGCGCTGCCGGCAAACAGCTTGATGTTTCGACTGTGCGGATTATGATCTGCGAAAATCGGATACACGCGAATGATCGAACCATTGCTGTGGAATTCGATGCTGTCACCTTCCTGATTGCGGACCGCAGCAATCTTTTCAATGTCATTTAACTTGGCTGAAGGAATGACATGCCGAAGGGTTGTTGTAGACGAGCTGTTAACAAAGATTTCGGGCTGCTGGGCCAGCCATTCGTTATAAATGAATGGTACGTCCATCAAATGGTCGTAATGACCATGGGCCGAGAAAATTCCTTTGACGCGGCCACCGAGGCTTTCCTTCCGAACGTTCATCGAGTCCAGGACCAATCTCCTGCCGAAGTCCAGCTGGTTGATCATCGGTTTTAACTTCCCGCCAAATAAAATTGATCTGCCTATCCGCATAAAACTCTGATGAGAGAAAAATGGATCGATCATAATCGCCTGGTCATTTTGTTGAAGGTAGAATCCTCCGCAGCCGAGATATTGCAGTTTTACTGTGTCGTTGATGATACTTGACGACTGCATGACGACCGAACCCGTGATGCGGACGTTTCGCTTCTGAAGACTCTTTAAACTCCGCTGACTACAGGAAGTGAGCACGAACAATGAAAATAGAATGGCGGCTGGTAATCTCATGTGGAACGTTAGACACGTTGGCGCAAATCGTGTTTCGAAGATTAAATAACAATACCCCAGTTTACGCGCTTTGCCGAAAACCTGGTGCACTTAATGAAATTTCGTAGAACTACCCACTGTCGGGTATAATCTTAGAACAGAAATTTAACAAAATGTTTATGCACAAAATCAAACATTCGGAGAACCTTTACGTTCCTTCTGTGTACAAAGCCCCACTCTCATGAAAGTACTTACTACTTTAGCTCTACTCTTGTTCTCAACGCTATCGTTTGCACAAGATATTTCATTTGTAGCACTGTCAGAACCAACGACCCTTTACGAGAAAGCAAGTGAGTCGCTTTCCGTTGGTGACACGAAAAACGCCACCACCATTTTCAAACAAGTTATTGATTTTTATCAAAGTGAAGGTCGTTTGAAGGAGGTTCCGGAAAGCTACCTTGCCATGGCTCTAGCCTTTGCATTCAAAGGACATTATGCTGAATCTATTCGCTTTCACAAAAAAGCGTTGCGCGCGCATCACCGCTATCGGTGCACCGAGTCAGACGATGCCATTCGTTTGAACCTTGGACTCACATACCAGCTCGCAGGTAAAGAACGCAAGGCCAAGCGACTGCTGCAGGGATAGCACTGGGACGGCCATCCATTTCCGTCTCATCCTTTATCATTCATGATTCAAATTCGTAATTTGGGGCATGTAACTCCTTTGAATGAATTTGAATAGTAAGGCTACTCAACAAAACACGTTTGATGCAATTGTGATCGGTTCGGGCATCAGTGGTGGCTGGGCTGCAAAAGAGCTATGCGAGAAGGGACTGAAGACGCTGGTGCTTGAGCGTGGTCGTGATGTGGTTCATAATAAGGACTACCCTACCGCTAACAAGCATCCGTGGGAATTTGAATACCGCGGCCGGATGAACCGAAAATACATAGAAGAAAATCCGCTGATCAGTAAGGCGGCAGGCTTCGGTGCGGATACAGCTCATTTCTTTATTCAGGACAAAGATCATCCGTATGTGCAGGAAAAACCGTTTGACTGGATCCGCGGATACCAGGTTGGCGGAAAATCGCTGACGTGGGGACGAGCTACCCAGCGCTGGAGCAAGCACGAATTTATCGCACCGGCTAAATTTGGTTATGGAATTGACTGGCCAATTCGATATGAAGACATTGCACCGTGGTATTCACATGTAGAGGAATTTATTGGCGTTTGTGGAAATAAGGACGGCATCGAATCCATGCCAGATGGAGAGTTCCTACCACCCTTCGATCTGAACTGTGTCGAGCGCCATGTTCAGCAAAGCATTCGCAAGAATTTCAAAGATCGCCACCTGGTCCATGCACGCTGGGCTCACCTGACGCAGCCGAAAGAAATCCATCTCCGGCAAGGTCGGGGAAAATGCCAGGCAAGAAACCTGTGCATGAGGGGTTGTCCTTTTGGCGGTTACTTTAGTTCAGTTTCATCGACATTGCCCTGGGCAGCCAACACCGGTAACCTTACCGTCAGGCCTCATTCGGTTGTTCATTCTATAATTTTTGATGAGTCAAAACGCAAGGCTTCTGGCGTGAGGGTTATTGATGCAAACACCAAAGAGTCTGTCGAGTTTTTTGCCAGGGTTATTTTTGTTAACGGGTCTGCGCTGAACAGTAACTTGATCCTGCTGAACTCCACCTCGAGCCGTTTTCCCAATGGACTAGGCAACGACAGTGGTCTTCTCGGAAAGTTCGTTGCATTTCATAACTATCGTGCTTCTGTCAGTGCTGAGATAGAAGGCTTCACGGACAAGTATTATTCTGGCCGAAATCCTACCGAACCTATTCTCGCCAATTACAGAAATCTTGGCAAACAGGAAATGGACTACGTGGGAGGCTTCACAACGTTTATGGGAGCGTATCGCACACGTGGAAATCCACTTGAAATCGATAATTCATGTGGCGCACAATTGAAAGACATTGTTGCGAAACCTGGACCTTGGCGGGCCTATATGTACATGCAGGGTGAAACCATACCAAAAGAATCAAATCATGTTCGCTTGAGCGAAACGGAAAAAGATCAATGGGGAATTCCACTGTTGGTGACGTCTGTAGATTATGACGACAATGATGACAAGATGACAAAAGATTTTATTGAGCAAAGCCGTGCGATGCTTGAATTATCCGGTGGCAAAAATATTTCGCATTATGATTCGAAACAGCCGCCAGGTCTGGATATCCACGAGATGGGCGGCTGCCGAATGGGCCGTGACCCCAAAACATCGCTGCTAAACGAGTGGAATCAGCTTCATCACTGCAAAAATGTATTTGTCACCGATGGTGCCTGCATGACCAGCACCGGGAATCAAAGCCCCTCCATTCTATACATGGCACTGACAGCCCGTGCTGCCAACCACGCTGTTGACGAGTTGAAGAAGCGAAATTTATAAGTCCATTATAGCTGGATCTTTAGTCGACCCGATTCCAGCCGGAAGCGGAAAATCTTTTCAATCTCGTAGAGGTATAAGACGTGCGTTTCAAAGGATGACGAATTAAAATCGTTTTCGTTAAGAATGACAACGATATCATCTTCGTCTTCATCTACAACAATTTCCTTTACAAAGCACATAAACATTCCCTTCCCGAGCGAGGAGGAGAAAATGCCAACTGCAGATTTGTGGTCGCGGCACAATAGCAGCTCCTGAATGATAGCCTTACGGGAGGCGGTAAATGATTCCATTCCTTGATCTTCCATTTACACAATTCTTGAATCAGCAATCCTCTATAAAATATCGCAACTGGCTAGCAAGAAATCGGCAATGTGGCTGCTGCCGATACAGGAAAACAGCTGCGGTTAGCCGCCAATAGTCGTTAGGTTGTTGAATTATACTTTCAATGGCTGCTTTTTGAGTTGCCCAAACAACTGCATGCATGATGCTTCGGGTAAGCCAATCCGCACCACGATTGTGTCAATAACCTTAAATTCAAGGGGCTGATTATGAAATTGAGTAATTTTGGCATCATCGTAGTGACTAATGAAACCTGGATTAGCCTTTATTGCAGCCTACTTTTGCAGCTTTGCCCTTTGCTGCGGCCAGGATTTTACTACGATTAACTACTCCGTTGCCGAAGGATTGCCCAGCTCGGAAGTATATGAAGTTTTCGAAGACAGTCGCGGATTTTTGTGGTTTGGAACGGATAACGGGGTGGTGCGCTTCGATGGTTTTGAACTCGAGAAATTCAACATTGACAAAGGGCTAACGGACCCGGTCGTTTTCGGGTTCCTTGAAGATAAGAAAGGGCGGATCTGGTTCCGGACCTTTTCCGGACGACTGTGCTATTTTTCAAAAGGCTCAATCTATCCTTATCCATACAATGACAAGCTGGTGACAATCTTGCCTCTCGGTGAGATCGGCTTCACTTACAACAGCGACCGGGAAGAATTGCATTTTACAATTGAGAACCTTCTCGGGAAAATTGACTCAACCGGCTCGGTCTCGTATGAGGCCATGGGGCAGGAAGGAATCCATATTAATATGGTTGGCACAACTCCCATGCAACGGATAACAGCCCGGTTCGATGGGCGGATCAACCAGGTGACGATCGATAGCAAACTTTTTAAGGTTAAGGATGACGATCCAAAAACTTTCCATCGGCAGACCCGCCTTCTTAAAACTGATGACGGCATCTATTTTACCGTGAAGAAAAAGATCTACCTGTATGATGGCGATGACGTGAATCTGGTATATGACGGCCCAGGTGTAATCATCAGCCTTTCGGAAGATAAGGCAGGAAATATTTGGGTTGGGTATTTATACAAGGGCGTGCAGCGTTTTGAAGGAGGTGATTTTTCGAAAATGTGGGCTCCGGATTTTCTAAAAACCAAGTCTGTAACCCGGGTACTTGAAGACCGCGAACACAATTTATGGATCTCAACCTTAGAGAATGGCGTGTATAACATTCCGAACCTTGAAATTAAGAACACAAGAATCGCGACTCAGGGAAGAATGCGGATGATCGTTCCAATACGCGAGTCGTTCCTCGTGGGCGATGAAGCGGGCCACCTCTACCAGTATGATCCTGCAACGCGCAAACTGGAAGAGAAGAAAAACTTCGGATCACCGATTCTTTGTGGACTCGTAGACTCTCGCAATCATATCTGGATTTCTTCCGTAGACGAGATTGCCGTATTTGACTCCCTCCTGAATCGAATCGGTGGCACGATTGAGTATTCCTGCGTTGACTTTTGCGAAGACGAAAACGGTGTCGTTTGGGGATATGGAAACCACTCGATGAAAAGCTTTGATGCTGTTGGAAATCTTCTTACGCGAGATTTCTTCAACCTGCGCTATCGCCAATTTTTTCGCGATGGTGAACACGTGTTTCTTGCGGGGCGCATCGGGCTTGCCATACGCGACAGCACGCTGAATCTCATGCAGGCTCCGGACGTATTTTCGAATATGAAGATTTCCGATATCGTACCCCTTAACGACACCACGCTTCTTATTACTACGCTTGGTAGCGGATTTGTGGTGTTTAATAAAAACACATGGGAGACGAAAATATTTAACGCACGCAGTAATTTCATAGCCGATAATGTATACGGTGTAAGCAAGCAGGGTGAAGTTTTCTGGATGGCGACCGAAAAGGGTATTGCGACAACCACGCTCCATGAGCTTCTCACACCGCACCCTGGATTTCAATACCTTACAAAAAAAAGCGGATTGATCAGTAACAAGATCAATTTTCTTCTCGCAAAACAATCTGCCATCCTCGCCTTTTCCGATGAAGGTCTTTCTGAGATTCCGCTGCCCGTGAAACGATTCGGAAACAGCGACCCCAAATTTTACATCAAGGAAATTCAAATAAACCAGCGGAGCACCTCCGCGGAGCGCCTGGCATCATTGCAGCACATTGAAAATAATATCGCGATCGTGTTCGGTTACCTGTCATTCAACAACCAGAATATTTTCACCCGGTACAGGCTTTCGGATGAAGAAAAATGGAATCAGTCAACAAGTAATGAAATTCAGTTTAACGCGCTTGCTCCGGGTTCTTACAAGCTGTTGCTTGAATATTCGGTTGACAATGTTCACTGGACCTCTGCCTCCGGGATTCCGCTGATCGTTATTGCGCCACCCTGGTGGCAGCTATGGTACGTAAAAGGCTTGTTGGGTGTGATCATTGTTATTCTTATTTACCTGTACATCCGCTACCAGATCAGGGTTTATCGGAGTCACCAGCTGAAGCTCATTCAATCCGAGCTGGAGGCGATTGAGCAGGAACGAAAGCGGATTGCCAAAGACCTTCACGACAGCGTTGGCACCGATTTTTCAGTGATCAAAATGATGGTCAGTCAATTGCTGAAGAAGCATAATGAGCCCAAGTCTGAAGAAATTGAAACACAGTTTCAAAGCACGATCCAGGACATTAAGACAATCATTTACGGTCTTTCACCTCCCGGCCTCGAGCGTTACGGTCTGATGGCTGCGCTAACAAACTACATCGAAAAATTGAATGGCTCCATTGTTCCGCAGGTTCATTTAAAGACATTCGGAGCGGAAGTGAAAGATGCAAAAGTTACCGTTGCCATTTTTCGAATCATCCAGGAGCTCATTTCAAATTCGCTCAAGCATTCAAACGCGTCAGTCATTCGTCTTCACATCAGCTCGTTTGAAGATCTGATCAGCATTGTGTACGAAGACAATGGCAAGGGTTTCGCCTGGGACGGTCAGTCGAAAGGTCTCGGGCTTTACAACATCGAGTCGCGCCTGAAATCCCTCAACGGACGCCTCCGTTTTGACTCTGGTTCGTTTGGCGTTTCCTACACCATTGATATCCCCGTTGAGATTCATTCAGCCTGACCTGGTACGAGCTCTTTCTGTGTCGAAAGCCAGGATACGTTCAGCTCCGGGTGTCCTAGTGTTACGATGTCGCTGACGTTGCCAAGCACTTCATCAATCAGGCCGTACTGTTTTGCTTCGAGCGCATTCAGGTAACGATCGCGAACAAAGAACTCTTCAATTTCTTTCCAGCTATGACCGGAGTGTTTGCCAATCAAATGAAAGAGTTGAACCTGTAATCGCTCCTGTTCCCGCGTTGCAATCCGCACATCTTCGGTGTAGCCTCGGGCGCCACCACCGGTGGGATGCATATGGATCGTGGCGTGAGGGAGAGCGTAACGTCTTCCTTTTGCGCCAGCGGAAAGAAGTGCCGTCCCCATGCTGGCAGTAACGCCCAACGCGAACGTTGCCACTGGAGCCTGAATCATTTGCATGGTGTCGTAAATCGCAAGACCCGCATATACATGTCCGCCCGGGCTTTGAATGTAAAGGTTAATTTGCTTTTTCTGGTCAATGCTATTGAGGTAGAGAAGCTGGGCGACCACCAGGTTTGCCGATACATCGTTCACTTCAGTTCCCAGAAATACGATTCGTTCCTTCAGCAGCAGACTGTAAATGTCATAGGCTCTCTCTCCACGGCCATCGCTATCGATTACCATGGGTACTACACTCGCATATTTTTGCATATTAAGGCTTTTGAAAAATGGAAAAGATCAGGTCGCGAAACGTTCTGTCCGATTGGTTGTTCATCAGCTTATGATGGATGGTGTCAAGCTCATTGCGAAGTTGTTCTCGCCCATATGAACGAATATGGCAGTAAGTTGCACGCTGAAGAGAAACCTCGTCTGCCAGCGATTTGTCAACGAGAATCGTGGCTTCAAAAACAAGCCGGTCTTCAGCTTCCATCGACCCAGTGAGAAAATCTTCAATCGTCTGAATTTTATTCAAAGAAGTCCTCATAGGTCTTGGATTTTATTTTCACTAATTCCCGAACCTTTTCGATGCACTTGAACTTTTGCACGGTGGCGGATCGTATGCTGGAAAAGCCGAAGGCTGATCGTATTGTCTCAAGCGGTTGTCGGTTATAATAAAATGCCTGCAGCAACTCCATACATTTTTTGCCAGACGCTCTTAGAAAATTGATGATGGCAGCCGAGTCAGGCGTGCTATAAAAGTCTTCGGGAATATTGATGAAGGATTCACTGTCGGTCAGCGAAACTGTGTTACCGTGCGTTGACCGCTTTTTCCATAAGTTCTTCACAATTCCGAAAATATATGCCTCATCAGTAAGGGCGACCTCGAGGTTGTTGTTCACCTTCTTTTCATAAAATATCATAAGGGCATCTTGAAAAACGTCTTTTGCGTCATTTGGGCCCCCGCCATGGCGTTTAATAAACTGCGCTACAGCAGGAAACATGCGTTCGTACACCCCGGTAAAAAATTCTTCACGTTTAGCGCTTTCGTGGATGACATCAGAAGCGCGCTCGATAGTTTCGACCATAATTTAAAATCGTATGTTCTAAAGTTAAGTGTTTAAAAGGTTTCAACTATCACCCGAAAAGTTCGTTTTTTTTCACGGCTGGTTCGGCAATCATGGGCATGATTTTTACATTCTAACCTATTACGAATTAATTTTTTTGCGGGATGAGTGAGTTGGAATTATTTCATGTGTTGCGCGAAAGTGAGCGCGACCTGACAGTTTTGAAAATGAAAGTGAAGGGTATCGAAAACCCCATCATAGGAACAGTAGATCGGCTGGGCAAGACCGAAATAGTCCTGAAACCCTATACGCTGTACGCAGAAAAATTGCTTCACACGGTCGTTCCCATTGCAAAAATTGAAAAGATTGTAAAAGTCCATCTGCACTACAGCCACCTGTTGTTGCCCATGGCGAAGCGTCAAACGCGTATGACATTTAAGAAGACGATAAGACGAAGAGCAGCCTGACTATCGCGAAAAAAAAGCCCGCAGGACCTGCGAGCTTTTTCTAATTCACTGCTCTGGTATTTATTCTGGTTTCATTGTCATTTCTGAACCATCGGCAGCGCGTAGTTTCATTTCGTCATCATCGAGTTCGATTACTGTGAAATTTTCAGTCACATTTTCACCGGTAAACTGAAGGGTGAGTGTCGATCCCGAATATGACCATTTTCCATCCAGGGTTTGTGTCTCATCGCCCATTTTCACGTTTCCGTTTCGCCAAAATGTGATGCGCTGCTCTTTCTCTGCTTTAGTGAGCTTATCCTTGTCTCCCTCAGAGTTCGTTTCCCTTTTTGCTTTCCAGGTTTTTTCGGAATTGCCTGCAATGAGCTGATCGTTGGAGGCTGCCGCATTTGTCTCAGTTCCCTGCCCTGTGCTATTGGCTGATGATGAGTCATTTTTTTTGTCGCATGCCATCAGTGACGCAGCCATTAACCCGGCCACCAGTATTTTTCTTGTCAACATATCGTTTCAGGTTTAGGTTATGGAAGAATGATTTTCTGACCTGGATGAATCAGGTCAGGGTCCTTGATTGTATTGCGATTAGCCTGATAGATCTTTTGCCAGTCGGCTGCATTACCGTATACCTGCTTGGCAATTTTCGACAGGCTGTCGCCTGGCTTGATGACGTACTCTCGCTGCTGCACAGTGCGTTGACCGGATGCCGCTCCACTTGATTGCGGTTGAGCCTGTCTGGGAGTATTCGCAGCTTTTTGTTCAGCTGGCTTTTCCACCCCTTTCTTAAAAAAATCTAGAAGTCCCATACTTGTTGTTTTTTGGTAAAACTGTTATTACCTGCGGATGAAAATTATGCCTGCGCCAGTTTACTGTTGGTTGAAAGGGAGGGAAATAAAAAAAGCCCTGCACGAGGGCTTGTTCGAGATGAGCAAAGGCAGCTTAATTTGAACCGGGAGTTGTCGGTGCCTTGTCCCGTTTGAATACGTATCTTGTGATAAAGATGCCGTTGCCGTCTTTGTCGCCTGCGTCACTTTCAACGCCACTTGTAACAAAGGCAAGAGTCCAACCTTCTTTTGACAGATCAGAAAGCTTCGAAGAGACCACGGCATCATTCGATGCAATATTCTGGAAGTTGATTCCGACCGCGCTGTAAAAATTCAAAAGCTTTGTTTCTTCAAAGTTGTCGATTTTAACATCGTCACGTTTTACATCGCCTTGCGATGATTTCTTCCCATCGGTGCGTTCCGTTGTGAGGCTCTTGTAGTCTGCCGTTGATTGTGGATCAACCATTCTTGATCGTCCAATGCCCATGGGCACGATGGACTCTATGGTAGTCACAATTTTGTACTCTTGCGCAAAACCGGTTACGGTTGCGAGAAAAAAGAATGCTGCTAAATAATGGACTTTCATATGCTTGAGGAGTTTAACGTTTAGAGGAGAAAACAAAAAGCGAACCAGATTATGCCGAAAGAAATTGCTTTTCATTACATAATTTGCCGGAGGTAGTGCAGCAACAGCCTGTCTTCTTATGGCTTAAATACGGGCTGGAGCACGTCCAGCATGTTGCGTGTGGCTCGCCTGATGGTGAAAATCCCATCGCGTGGAGTTCAGCCGAATAGTGGAAAGTGTGATTGCTAACGATTACCTGGTCCAGGTTCTTCACTGACACCTCGCTTATGAATTTAAACCCTGCCTTTAGAATTCCCTTCTGGCTTGACGTGTTCTCGGGTGCGTGGAGGATCCAAAACCGTTCTGTCGTGTGACCCTCTGAACGAACGATATGCTGCAAAAGCTGCGGATAAATACCTAATCCACGAAAGTTGTCAATCGTCCGAAAGTTCCAAAGATATTTATGCCCCAGGGGGAGAATAAGTTCATGGCTGAGTTCTCCGATCACTGCTTTGCCGGAACTGCTCCAACCAAATGCCGCTGGCTGGTTCTTATAAAATGCAACGTAGGCATTGTTATCGTTGGCGAGTCTTCGCCTGATTTCCGCCCTGGACTGATTAGCTAACGTTGAAAGTAATCCAATGTCATCCGATTCCGTCACTTGTAAATGGTACACGGGTGCCAGGCGGGGCAGTGTTTCGTTAGCGTTCAGGTAATACAGCATAGCCGATAGAACGGACCGCATGCGCCCGGGATGTGCATGATTCCTTGTTCGGCTTATAAAATTTTCAGAATTAAAGTATACATCGGCACCGCGCTTAAGTCGAAGTCTTTGTTGTGCACAAATCGAAGAAAGCCTGTTTCATAAAAGATGTAATATTATTTTTTCTGCCGATTTCTTCCGCGAATGGTACGCGCAGCATGTGAAACACTTTCAAATCGTCCCATTCATTTGTACTTTTCGTTGACGGCCGGCAAGGCTTTAACCTAAACCATGGTACAAAAGACGTCTATCCAAACCAAGATAGTGACGGTGATATTGCTCACCAGTGGCATGGTTCTGATGCTTACGTTCGCAGCCTATTTTCTATATGAATACTATTCGTTTAAGAGAACAACCGTTTATCAGCTTTCGCTGATGAGCAGGATGCTTGGAGAGAACAGCACCCAGTCCATACTTTCAAATGATCGCCAGGGTGCAACGCAGATTCTTTCGTCCCTGGAGGTGGAGCCGCACATACTGGCGGGAGCCATTTATGATGAAAACAACGCGATGGTTGCCGAATATCATCACGGCAGTTCAGAAGTTTCGCTTCCAAAATTTTTTAATGGAAATGATGGATTCAATGTCGAGGGCTCTCTGGTGCTCGGATCGCAGCCAGTTCTTAAAGACGGAAAGCACATTGGTTCAGTCTATCTCGTTTCGGACATGACTGCCGTGTTTGACCGGTTCCTTCTCTATACAAACATTGCCGGATTGATTTTCATACTGTCGATCGTAGCGGCATATTTTGTGTCGAAACGCCTGCAACGTAGCTTGTCAAATCCCATTGTTGATCTCGCTGAGACGGCCAAGCTGATTTCCTCCAACCGAAATTACGCTATCCGCGCAAAAAAATACGACAACGATGAGGTAGGCATGCTTACAGACGCGTTCAATCAAATGCTGGAGCGCATTGAATTGCAGAATCAGGAAATTGTAAATTTCACCCACAGCCTCGAACAGAAAGTGAAAGCCAGGACAATTGAGCTTGAGAATGCATACGAAGAGCTTGAGGCGTTTTCTTATACGGTGTCGCATGATCTGAGCGCACCGCTTCGTCATATTGATGCCTTCATGAGCGAATTCCTCGAGGAGAACGAAACGAAACTGGATGGCGATAACAAAAAACTGGTCACCAACTCGATTCGCTATGCCCGCAAAATGCGGCAACTGATCGATGACTTGCTTGCATTCTCACAATTGAGCAAGAAAGAACTTGTCAAGTCAGAGACCTCGATGAAGGAACTTGTACAAAGCGTTTTGCAGGACATCAATCCCGAGGCGAGCGATCGCATTTGTATCGATTTGGCTGATTTGCCCAATTGTCATTGCGACAAAACCACGATGCACCAGGTTTGGGAAAACCTGTTGTCGAACGCCATCAAATATTCGCGTAAAAAAGAAAAGGCACAGATCCAGGTTGGCTTCAAAAAGTCCAATGGCATGATTACCTATTTTGTAAAAGATAACGGTGCTGGATTTGACATGCGGAGCTACAATAAGCTGTTCAATGCCTTCCAGCGACTTCATCCACAATCACAGTTCGAAGGTACCGGAGTCGGCCTCGCCATTGTTCAGCGCATCATAGCAAAACACCAGGGCAAAGTGTGGGCCGAGTCTGCCGTGGATGAGGGATCAACGTTCTATTTTTCGCTGCCTGGCGAGTAACTGCGTATAGGCATCTGCGAGACTAACTAAAGAGGGTGTGCGCAGATTTCAAATTGAATTTCGTCTGCGCGAACGGGTGGCCGGGGAGGACATATTTTTGCTCGAAGCACAGCGTTAGACTGCGGTTCTATGGTTCCCCAATGGACAATTTGTTCCGCCCCCACTTTCCGGCCGTTTTCCAAATAGATAACAGATAGTGCAATGTTCCTGTAAGATGTTTTGCTCGCAGTGTTGATGATTTCCAGCTCAAGCAACGATTCTCCAGTCCACGGTTCACACACGATCTTGATATATTCCTCGGGATGGTCCTGCTCCGAATAGTACGCGCAGGACGTTGCCATGCCAAGCACAATCAAAAAAGTGAGTGAACGCATCAACCGTTAACAGCAAAATTACTGCCACGCCTTGATTCACCCCAATTAAAGGGTAATCACCGTAAATTCGAGGTCTGCCGACAACGTCTCAAGATGTAACCTATCAGGTCAGAAAAATATTCCAGTTTTATTCTTACCAATATTCGTTCAAAAATATTCACTTGAGTTCAGTTAGTGAATAGGGTGTCTGCTTAGGTATAATTTGGCTTCATAAATCAATCTCAATTATGAAATCTAAATTCTACTTATGGCTTTGTTTGGTCATGTTTGCATGCATCAATTCTATCGCTCAAGAAGTAATTCCTGGTGGTTGGATAACGAACGGAGCCGTGACATCGATTAGCCACAATTCACAAAACGTTTACGTTGGCGGTAGCTTTGATCTTGTTGGTAAACATAGGCCAAATGGAGTTATTTATGACTTGGCATCAAGCCAACCGATCCCATCCGCATCCTATCCCAGCGGTATTGTGACTTCTTCGGTCGCAGACGGGCAGGGCGGCTTTTTCATAGCGGGAACCGCGTCTACTTCGAATACAGCGCCAAGTTTTCAAAAAGTTGGTGATGTAAATCGAGCAGGGCTTGCGCACATCATGGCAAACGGAAGTGTCTCGCTAATTTTTAATCCTGTGCTCGCGGGCGGAGGAAAAGCAGGTAAGACTGTACTCGCTGCAACCAACGATCGCGTAATTGTCGCAACGCGGTCCATCAATGCAATTACCAAGGCATATGAGGCGCGCGTATACTGTTTAGCCTATGACGGAACAGTCTTATGGGAGCGTGCTGCGGATAATGGAAGTCATATTGATGCTGGCGCAATCGCGGACGGGACAGTTTACATTGCTGGCAGATTTCTCTCAATTGAAGGTCAAGCTCGAACACGGGCCGCAGCAATTGATCTTGTTTCAGGAAACCTCCTACCATGGAACACCGCTGATTTGATTCCTCCACTTATTGGCAACATAAGGCGAGCAATCACTATCGGTATCGGAGACGATGAAGTTTTCCTCCGATTCAATCCAAACGCCATTGGCGTATCTACGCTAATTTCTGTAGACCGTGTCACCGGTATCTCAACTGGATGGGGTGTCAATGTAGGGGGCGGTTCCCTTCTTGTTCATAATGAAAAACTATATTATCAAACGCTGAACGCTTTAGTAATCCGGGATGCTGCAACAAAGGCCGTTCTTCCAAATCCTGACGGAGTCAATTGGAATACCTCTATAAGTTCGTTGTCTGCAGCAGGCAATACGATCTACGTTGCGTCAACTGCCGGATTTAATGATCCAGGCTCCAATTCACTGGGCAGTATTGTAGCGTTTAATGAGAGCTCCCTGACTGTTCAAGCTTTTGATTCACGACTGTATTCTGGTATCAATGCAGCTGGCAGGGCACTCTACACGATGTCAGGTGGCGGTGGGAGACTGTTTGTAGGCGGCTCTTTCCCAAGCATCGCAATGAAGCCTGTCACAAACCTCTTCGGATACAATCGACAAACCGATGAGTTCCTGCCCTTTAGCCCTGTGCTCAACGATGTCGTCACGCATGTCCAGGCATTCGAAGACCGCCTTTATATCAACGGTTTTTTCTGGCAAGTGAACAATGCCGACAGACTGTATGGCGTAGCATCATTCGAGCTTCCTGCTGGACAACTTACAGATTGGAATCCTGAGTTATTCGCGACTGCCTTTGCCGGCTGGAATAATACCCTGTACCTCACAGGTGAGATACCGGGAAGAAATGGAATCGCTGCGTTCAACGCAACTACGGGCGAGCTTACGGATTGGAATCCACCGAATGGAATACAAGGCACTCAGTGTATCGCTGATGATAACGGTGTATATGTCGGGGGTAACTCGTGGGGAACGGCTTCAATCCGTTTCTATAACCATGTCAACGGTAATGAAATTTTCCCCCCTGTGGCTTTGACACCAGGCGATAATGGCGCTACGGTTTTTGGAATGGCTCTTGCAAACAACAGGTTATTTGTCGGAGGTGATTTTGCAGGGATTGGCGAGGCAGGCAACGCTGTCGCAAAACCAGCTTTTGGAGTTGTCGACCTGTCTACCGGAATGCCAGTTGACCATACCATTACCTTTTCACCAGCGCTTGAATGGGGTAACGTAAGTGCCTTAGCATCCGATGGCGGATCAGTATACATCGGGGGTTATTTTGATGCCATAAGTGGCCAGAACCGAAAACTAATAGGCGCAATCAATGCCGAGACACTTTTGTTGACTGATTGGAATGCCCCTGTTGACGCTAGTGGTGCGCAACTCTCTTACAATTTTATAAATACTATTAAGCCTCTAGCCGAGGGTGTGCTGATCGGTGGTGAATTCTATAAGGTAAAGGAAATGCATACCAATAGCCTTGCCATGGTTACGCCTGATAATTCAAATGTGGTGTCAGGAACAGTATACCTTGATGACAATGGAAATGGGACGCAAGATGTCGGTGAAGAAGGTCTTTCCAACATATTGGTTGAGGTACAGCCAGGCAATCTATTTTATCCAACGGACGAGAATGGCCAATTTCGCTTTTTCACGGGAGTAGGCGACTTTACTATTAATCCAGTGCATCCGACCTACGCATTGTCTGTCAATCCATCCACGGCTAACGTCACTTTCACGGGATACTTGCAATCAAATAATAATCTAAACTTCGCAGTCGTTCCCTTTCCTTCTATCGTCAACGACAATATTGAAATAATTTCTGACCGATGTCCGAGGCCCGGTTTTGAATATGAGTATACAATCTCATATCAAAATATGGGAACTGTTGCTAGCAGTGGAACCATAACGGTCACGTTAGATCCGCGACTCCTTAATGAAGGAACCGAACCTACACCAACAAACGTCAATGGCAATGTACTGGAGTGGACTTATTCCGATCTTCTTCCCGCGCACAGTGGATCTATTCTAATCCATGCACGCGTTCCGGCCCCCACGGAGGAAGGAAGTTTATTGGGCGAGCAAATTCTAACGTCTGCGATCATTGATACCGAAGGTGATGATGTAGACCTTGAAGACAATTCAGTAGACCTTGAAGAAATCGTTGTCGGTTCCGTTGATCCAAACGATAAGCTCGTTACACCACAAGGCTATGGACCGAATGGCTATGTTGATGAAGACACTGAATTTTTCACCTATACCATACGGTTTCAAAATGTTGGAACTGCCCCGGCAGAGGATGTTTACATTCAGGATGCCTTTGACGTTAACTTGGATGTAAGCTCGTTTACCGTGGTTGAGTCAAGTCATCCGAACTTCAATTACTACATTCAAGACCGTACACTTTTTGTTACCTATCCCGATATCAACCTGATTGATTCGGTGGCAAATGAACCGGAGAGCCATGGTTTCATAACCTTTCGAATAAATTTAAATAGTGGGCTTCCGCGCGGTACTGTGATTCAAAATTCAGCAGCTATCGTTTTTGACTATAACCTTCCGCTCGTTACCAACACCGTAATAAACACGCTTCGCAACGCACCGTACCCAACCATGATCTTTATCCCATCGCTAGAAACAGCTATTGGTGCAACTGTCGATGTGCCCGTGATGGTGAGGAGTTTCAATGATGTGGCAGGCGCCCAATTTTCTGTGGCTTGGGATCCGGAAGTAATCACGTTCGAAAGTGTCGGGCAATTTAATTTACCGGGCCTGGATGAAACCTCGTTCAATCTTGACCACGCAGACGATGGATTCTTGACCGTTGTATGGAACGATCCAACTTTGGCTTCGCATTCACGACCCGACAGTTCAGCCGTCTTCACGTTGCAATTTCTGGTAAGCGGTCTTGCTGGAACGCAAACCGAGATCAATATCAGTCAGGCACCCGTGCCGCTCGAGGTGATTGGATCAAATTTTGAAATTGTTGAATCCGAGCGCCTGGCGGGTAGTTTGAATGTTAGTAGCCAGGTAAGCCTCAATGGAGTGGTGCTTTATCCAAACGGGCAAGCTGTTCAAAATGTTACTGTCGGGATTTCCGGTTCGCACAACGGATCATCTCAAAGCAATCAAACCGGACACTATAACTTTGAGCTAGAACCGGTAGACACACATGTTGAATACACACTTACGCCCTCCAAAGACGATGACCCTGAAGTTGAAAACGGCATTGATGTTCAAGACGTGGCACTCATAAGGCGAAATATTTTAGGAATTGAAACCCTGGGTAGCCCGTTCGCGATCATCGCAGCGGATGTAAGCAACAACCAATCGGTCAGCGTACAAGATATTATACTCTTGCAAGCTTTCATTCTTGGAGTTGAGACGTCTTTCCCCGAAAACCGACACTGGACTTTCGTTGACGCAGATCACGACTTCACCGCAGGCAATTCTCCGTTTTCCTATGCGCAAACACGTACCGTAGATTTTGAAGACCTTGTTAATAATGTCTCGCACGGGTTTACCGCAATCAAAATCGGAGACATTGATTTTTCAAGAGATAATTCGCAATCCGGGAGAACAAAACACCAGGAAGTTATCATGGAAATTAGCAGGCCCAGAGAAACGGCTCAGGATTGGGTTGAAGTTGATATGAAATTGCATGGATTCATTGACATCTCTGCATTTCAGTTCACGATCGCTTGGAATGCAGAGGAGCTGGAATGGTCGGAGACGTTTGAAAAAAATATCAGTGCGCAATATGGAAAGCACCGCGTTGACGAAGGGATTCTCACAGTGATTTGGGATCACCCCAAAGGTCAAAGTCTTTCGTTACCCGAAAACGACTTATTTGCAACCCTTCGCTTTAAGAAAAATTCAGATGCGGTTAGTCAGCCTCTGACTGTTGATGGGCGCATCACGAAATTGAAAATGTACGACATGTCCCTTCGCCCAGTAGATCTTACAATCCGTTATGGAGATGAAGAAAAAGTTGAGAGCCGCAAGTTTTATCCCAACCCATTTGATGAGACAACAACGATTTCATTCAGCGCAAATGAGCCACAAACAGGTCGGTTTGAAGTTAAAGACATCACTGGCAAATCAGTTGACATGCTTGACGTTAATGTGCAAAAAGGTTGGAATGAAATGAGCTATAATGGCGCGCGTCTTATCAGAGGCGCGTACATCTTCACTCTAAAATTAAATGATCGTATCATTCGTGCAAAAGCTATAAAAAGGTAAACCCTGGAGTTCAAATACAGAAAAGTCGGAACCTTCCGACTTTTTTGTTTTATCCAGCCCGCCAGGTTCACACGTTGTATTTTGCGTCAGGAGGCATCCACCAAATTGGGTCAAATTCATTTGACATATTTTAGCTTAAATTAACTCCCGCGCACACACTAAAAATATTTTGCGCCTTTGTGCCATTCCTTCGAGCCTTAGTGAAAAAAAATCGCCCTGAAAGCGTAACTTACTCTATCTAAAGACCTAAACTATGAATAGCACCATCACAAACCTAAAGCAAGAACGAAGTCCACTTGGCGCGATTATCATTGCAGGACTAATTGTTGGAACGCTCGATATCCTTGCCGCATCGATTCAAACGTTGATCAATGGAAGAAATCCTGTCGGCATGTTGAAGTTTGTTGCCAGTGGTGTCTTCGGACCAGAAATTATGACTGGTTCTGATTCTTATGCACTTCTTGGCTTGCTGTTTCACTTCTGTATCGCGATGGGTTGGACCGGACTCTTCTTCTTTCTCTACGCGCGAATGAGTTGGATGAGAAAGAATAAATTTTTAACGGGAGTTATCTATGGGCTCTTCGTTCAGATTATGATGTCGCAAATTGTTCTCAAGCTTGCGAACACGCCACCTATTCCCTTTCGGTTAAAAGGTCAGATTATCGCTGCGGGAATTTTGATTGTAGCGATTGGAATTCCTCTGGCATTCTTAGCGGATCGCCACTACCGATCGAAGACGTAGGAAATTCTGTCAGCAACGTTTTGTTTTTCTTTCGGAATCATCATTTAAGTAAAGATGGCATACTTTTTTTGCCGCTTTGTGAATGCGCATTCACCTGTTTGAATGCTTTTCCATTAGACAAACTTTAACTAACGAAAATGAAAACAAAATCATTGGTATTGATCCTGAGCCTGGGTTTGATGATCACTGCAGTACAGGCACAAGACGCAGCCTTTGGACTCAAAGGCGGCATCAACCTCAGCACCTTCAACCTTGACGATGCAAATGCAACATACGATTCACGAACCGGATTTCATGCCGGGCTTTTCGTGCGCGGCAAATTTAACAAAGTAGCAATTCAGCCTGAACTTCTTTTGTTCACACAAAACAGTGAACTCAGAACTTCGTTGTTTGGGACGGCCCAGGATCGATTCACGTATTTGAGCATTCCCGTCATGGTGAAGCTGTACCCGGTAGGTGGACTAAATCTACAACTTGGTCCACAGTTTGGATTTTTGATCGATGGTGAGCGCAAGTATGACACGGTGTTTGGCAGCGGAAGCCAGGACATCAAAGATCATTACAAGAGCAGCGATGTTTCACTCTCACTCGGTGCCGGCTATGATTTTGGCTTCGGCCTTGGTTTGGATTTCCGCTACAACCTCGGCCTTAAAGACGTAAACAACGCAGCGAATGGCGAAGCAGTGAAGAGCCGCGTGTTCCTCGTTTCCCTTGGCTGGAATTTTCTAAATTAGAATCGTAACCTATCTTTTAGAAAGACCTGCGCTTGGAGTGCGGGTCTTTTTTCTTTGAATTGATCTTATTGGCGTTTGTCGATCATTTTAAAGCAAGGCACAGAAGCCATTCGCCAAGGCAAATTGGGCATTCTGACAACGAGCGAACTCACACGAAACTCTGTGACAACGTAAAGAGATGTTCATGCGCCCGCTCTCAAAATGAGTTCTCGGATTTGAGAACGGTCAATTATATTTATTAAATTACTCCTACATCACGAGCAACGACTGAATCAAATAACGAGTTGCATCAAAGTCCATTCTTGCGAGGGATTAATGGTTGCCATTGCCGTATGTTAAACGTTTTGTATTACTTTTTGCTTCGGCCTTGCTATCAAGTTGTAATGAAGGCAACTCCATTAGGCTGTCTTTTTTGCTTTATTGTTGCCCAGCTAAATGGCCAGTCTACAAACCTCCCCGTGCAAAAACCCGCAGGCAAAATGTACAAAGTTCCAACCTCAGTCGCGGCAAGCAACATAACTATTTTCGACACCGAAGATGGCTTGCCGTTAAGTACGGTGATATCAAGTTTCTGCGATCGACAAGGCATCGTATGGTTCGGCACCCTTGGCGGTGGGGTCGCAAAATTTGATGGGAGCGAATTTCAGACATTTACTACTAGTCACGGATTAGCCAATAACGTTGTTATGGCTATATCGGAAGATCGCAATGGCAACATGTGGTTTGGAACACATGGCGGAGGAGTCACTCGCTTTGACGGTGTTGCATTAAAATCATATACAAGGTCTGATGGGCTGGCTAACAATGTTACGGTTGATATAGCGGAAGACAACGCAGGCAATCTTTGGTTTGCTACCAGGGGTAGCGGTATTAGTAGATTTGATGGAACAAGATTTACGACCTACGATGTCGGAGATGGGCTTGTTGACAATAATGTGAATTGTTTAAAATTTTTGCCGAATGGAGAGCTTTGGATTGGCACAGACCGCGGGGTCAGCGTGTTTGATGGAAAGAAGTTTTTTTCTCCGCCTGGCTTTGCGGGTATTGAGGTCAGTTCGATCGCCTTCGGTCCAAAGCAGGATATTTGGATTACGAGTACCCTGACAGGAATTTATAGGCTAACCGAAAATGAAGTTCATCACTTGGCCAAGCAAGACACGACCGTATGGGAAGCGCAAGTAGATCGCGAAGGCCGAATATGGTTCGCCTCACAGCTGCATGGTGTCTTCTATTTTGAAGAGAAGAAATTTGTTCAGCTTGGGACACCTACTGAGCCAACGTCCAGGAGCATCCGAACAATCACCGAAGATCGGGATGGTACGATATGGATTGGAACGTTTAGCCGGGGAGTTTGGAGGTACAATGGCAGTGCGGTTTCAAGTTACGGCAGCGAGCATGGTCTCTCAAGTGACGTGCGTGGAATCACACAAGACAAAGAGGGTAACCTTTGGATGGCTCTCCATTATGGCGGGATCGTGCGATTTGACGGGAAAAATTTCAGCTATTTCAGTCGGGCACAGGGTCTTCCTGGAAATGATTTTTTTTCCGTGTTTGAAGACTCCATGGGCAATATGTGGTTTGGAGGAATAGGTGGTGATGGCATTATTAAGTACGATGGCAAACTCTTTACAACATATCGAGCAGAGCAAGGCCTGTCCAACGAAACTGTAACGGCAATCCTTGAAGACCGCGATGGAACGATGTGGTTCGGTACGCAAGATGGTATTCAAAAATTTGAAGATGGATTGTTCACAAAAATCAATTGGCCGAGTAAGCTCGATACGCGGTATATACGAAGTATAATTCAAGCGCGTGACGGTAAATTATGGGTTGGCGCGCATGGGGGTGGCGTTGCGAGTTACGATGGTAAGGTATTCAGGTCCTATTCCACAACTGACGGGTTAGCAACAAATGACATTAATTGTATCCATGAAGATAAGCAGGGTAATATTTGGTTTGCGGGAACGAACGGAGGGTTAACTCGATTTGATGGAAAAGGATTTCTGACGATTGCCGTCAGTCATCCCGTGCCTAATGAAGCAGTCAATGCGATCGTTGAGGACAAGGATGGGAAGCTGTGGCTTGGAACCAACAACGGCATTCGATCCCTGGAATTCATTACTGCAGGTAAGAGGGTAACAGGCGCGGGCCTGTTCTCAGGCAGTAACGAAGACATTGAGCAATCGGTTCAGTTTAAATGGGAGACGTTCGATGGCAGTTCGGGTTTTCCGATCAGAGCCGTCAATCCGAATGTCATGATTTACCTGGAAAAAACATTGCCAGCTCTGACTAATTCGCAAGGAATGATCTGGATGGGCTGCGGGGACGGTTCCATCATACGTTTTGATTCGCGCGAGGTTAAACGTGCAGTTGAACCACCGCAAATTCAACTTAAAAATGTTCAACTTGACGAGACCCAGATTGCTTGGTATTCCTTGCAAAAAAATACATCAGTAGACAGTGCCGTCTTATTGCAGCAGCAGATGATCTATGGCACAACGTCTACCCTGGCGTTAAACGAGGATTCAACACGGCAACACTATCGGGGAATCCGCTTGGATGGTGTTGAGCGATTTTCGAATGTGCCGCGCAATCTTGTTCTTCCCTATCACTTTACCCGTATTACATTTCAATTCAACGCAGTCGAACTTTCCCGAAATTCCACAGTCCAATATCAGTATCGTCTGGAAGGGCAACATCCCCACTGGAGTGCAGCTACAAGTTCAAACGTGGCGAGCTTTAGCAACCTCATAGCAGGCGATTATCAATTCCAAGCTCGAGCGCGGACCAGAGACAGCACGTGGGGCCCGCCCGTGACATTTGAATTCTCGGTGCTTCCACCTTGGTGGCAGACACGGAGTATGTACATTTTTTACGGTGTTGCTTTCGTACTAATTATTGCTGGGTTTATGAGATGGCGCGAGAGACGATTACATCAAGCAAATCAGAGACTTGAACAATTAGTAGGTGAAAGGACCCGTGAATTAGAAGACCAGATAATTGAAGCAGAGAGACAGCGTAGATTAGTAGAAGTCCGGAACAAGGAAATACGTGACGAACTTGAAGTGACAGAGCGAAACCTGTCTGGCATGGCGCTGCAGATGATCCATCGGTATCATTCATATGAAGAGCTCGAACGGGAACTAAAGAAGCTTGCGGGGAATTTTGAATTCCGAAAAGAGTTTCAGAAGGTGATTTCAATGATAAACGTTGATAAATCACTTGACACTGAATGGAATCATTTCAATCAGTATTTTAATCACGTTCATAAAGATTTCAACGATAACCTGCGGCAGCGTTCGGATCAGCTGTCAACAAATGACCTCCGAATGGCAGCGCTCATTAAGATGGGCTTTGGAAATCGTGAGATTGGAATGCTGCTGAACATCGAGACCTCAAGCGTCAAGATGGCTAAATATCGTCTTAAGAAAAAGCTGAAAATTGACGAGGAGAGTGATCTTACGGCTTTTTTGGAGACGATCTAAAGAATTAGTGTTGATTGACAATACCTATTTTCTCAGCCAGGGAATCCCCGATTCGCGAGCATGCTGTTTCGCTTTCGCGAATTAAACGTTTACATACCAGCCAGTATCTTCAAGCAACAGTCGATGCTGTCCGTTCATCAAATGTCTTCGATTCAGCTTGAATGTTGCAATTGATAAGTCGTATATTAAACACTTATCAACTTCACTCACCTATGAAATTTCGTTTACTTGTTGTTCAACTGTTATGCATGTTGACGTTGCCATTAGCTGCGCAGCAGAAAAATTCTTCGGAGCCTGGATATACCTCCGACATGTTTTCAAACATCGCTTTGCGTTCGATCGGTCCTGCAGTGACATCAGGCCGCATCTCAGACTTTGCAGTAAATCCGAAAAATATCAATGAATATTATGTGGCCACGTCTTCAGGTGGTGTTTGGAAGACCACCAACCACGGAACCACGTTTACACCAATATTTGATGGTCAAGGTTCGTACTCTATTGGATGTGTTACGCTTGATCCGTCAAATCCGAGTACGGTGTGGGTAGGCTCAGGTGAAAACAACAACCAACGCTCTGTGGCGTATGGTGATGGCGTCTATAAAAGTGAAGATGGCGGCAAGTCGTGGAAAAACATGGGACTTAAAAATTCGGAACACATTTCGGAAGTGATTGTTCATCCAACCGATCCAAACATTATTTACGTTGGCGCGTATGGCCCTGTATGGAGTGAGGGCGGTGAAAGAGGAGTTTACAAGTCAACCGATGGTGGCGCCACTTGGACCAATGTGAAGTCGGTTAGCGCGTATACCGGTTGTAATGATCTGGTCATGGATCCGAGAAATCCAAACGTGCTTTACGCAGCCTTTCATCAGCGGATGCGAAAAGTTTTTACCTACATCGGTGGTGGACCAGAGTCCGCAATCTTTAAATCCGTTGATGGCGGTACAACATGGAAAAAACTTGAAGGCGGCTTGCCAGGCGGAGATGTCGGCAGAATGGGATTAGCAATAAGTCCTGTGAACCCGGATGTGCTTTACACGGTCGTGGAAGCACAGGATGACAAAGGCGGAATTTATCGCTCGACAAACCAGGGGGCGAGCTGGGAAAAACGGAATTCATTCTACACGTCAGGAAATTATTATCAGGAAGTAACATGCGATCCGAAAAATGTCGACCGGATTTTTATTACCGACTCGTACTATAAAGTAAGTCATGATGGAGGTAAAACGGTTTCCAACCTTGGCGAGATCAACAAACACATCGACAACCATTGCATCTGGATCAACCCTGACAACACCAATCACTTGCTCATCGGTTGCGATGGTGGCATTTACGAAACGTATGATTTCGCGAGCACTTATGACTTCAAGTCGAATTTGCCGGTCACCCAATTCTATAAAGTTTCAACGGACAACGAATATCCTTTCTATAGCGTTCATGGTGGCACACAGGATAACCTTAGTTTGGGCGGTCCATCGCGAACAACCTCTGCCAACGGTATCGTTAACGCTGACTGGTACGTGACTTCCCTTGGCGATGGATTCGAAACACAGGTTGATCAGTCTGATCCAAATATAATTTATGCACAAAGTCAGTATGGCGGTCTCAATCGCTTTGACAGGAAAAGCGGACAGTATCTCTCAATCAAGCCAATTGAGAAAGAAGGTGACGCAGCGTATCGCTGGAACTGGGATGCTCCATTGCTGATCAGTCAACACAACAATAGCAGACTTTACTTTGGCGCGAACAGAGTTTTGCGTACCGATGATCGCGGTAACTCCTGGACTGCCATCAGTCCTGACCTGAGCCGGCAACTAGATCGGAACAAACTTGAAGTGATGGGGCGCGTTTGGTCCGTTGACGCTATCGCGAAAAATGGAAGCACCGATATTTACGGGCAGCTAACGTCTATCGCAGAATCCAAGCTTGATGAAAAAATACTTTGGGTGGGAACCGATGACGGGCTCATTCACCTCACCACCGATGGTGGCACCAACTGGAAAAAATTCGACAACCTCGCGGGAGTTCCTGCGCAAAGTTACGTTCACCAGATCATTGCATCCTTGCACGACAAAAACACGGCTTACGTTTGCTTCAATCATCATCGCTATGGTGATTTTAAACCGTATGTGTTGAAGACTACAGACGCAGGTCGAACCTGGAAAGCAATTCAATCGAATCTCCCGGCCCGCGGAAGTGTTTACTCTATCGCGGAAGATCACGTGAATGGTAATTTGCTTTTTGTTGGAACCGAATTCGGCTTGTTCTTTACAAACAGTGGTGGCGACAACTGGATCCAACTGAAAGCAGGATTACCTACCATTGCCGTTCGCGATCTCGAAATTCAACGCAGG
This sequence comes from Chryseosolibacter sp., assembly GCA_036402075.1. Lineage (GTDB taxonomy): Bacteria > Bacteroidota > Bacteroidia > Cytophagales > Cyclobacteriaceae > Chryseosolibacter. The sequence continues at coordinate 111,261 of DASWTP010000064.1, forward strand.
GAAAATGATCTGGTGCTTGGAACCTTCGGTCGTGGATTTTATGTCCTTGACGATTATTCCGTACTGAGAAGTTTCAGAAAGGAAGATCTTTCAAAACCAGCACTATTATTTCCGGTTAAAGAGAGTTTGATTTATGTCGAGCGATTCCCACTTGGGCTTCGCGATAAGGGACATCTCGGTAGCAATTACTTCTCAACACCAAATCCGAAGCCCGGAGCTGTTTTCACCTATTACCTGAAAGACGACATCAAGAAGTTGAAGGAAAAACGTCAGGAAGCAGAGAAAGCAAAAACGGAAAGGAAGCAGAAAGTATACTACCCGTCTTTTGATAGCTTGCGAATGGAAGATCAACAACCCGACCCCTACTTGCTGTTTGTGATCAAAGATCAGTCAGGGAACGTTGTTCGAAATCTGAAAACCGCTGCCAAGAAAGGATTGAAACGCATCACCTGGGATTTTCGACACAACACACCTGCGCCTGTGGTGGGACGTTATACACCAACGCCTGACCAACTCTTCGGTGGAACGGAAGAGGGCCACCTTGCAGCACCTGGAAACTACAGTGTAACATTGTTGAAATACGAAGATGGCACGCTTACCGAGCTTGCGGGACCAGTAAACTTCACCTGCAAGCTTCTCGAGAACGCCAGCCTTCCTGTTGACATGAATGCGAATGTAGCCTTCACCGCCCAGGTGAGTGACTTACGTAAAGCATTCTCGGCCGCAAGCGATTTACTCAGTACCATGAGCACGCGAATTAAGAACATCGACCTCGCCATCCTGGACATGCCAGCGCCTGGTAAAGATCTGACGGCAAAAAGCTACCAGCTGCAACGCGATTTTTACAAGCTACAAAGGCAAATGTTTGGTGATCTCTCGCGAGCGCGAAGAGAATTTGAAACCGAGCCTTCTATCAGCGATCGCGTTTCGACAATGGAGGGTGCGCTGTGGTCAACCACAAGTCAGGTGCCGGGCATGTACAAAGAGTCGTACCAAGTTGCATCAAAACAATTCGCGACACTTCTCGCGGATATGAAAAAGCTGCATGCATCCATAGAGGAGGTGGAAAAAACGCTAGAGATTAACAACGCGCCATACACTCCGGGCAGGTGGCCGGAATGGAAGTAGAATGAAAAAAGAAAGGCTGCTGGAGGGCGGCCTTTTTTGCTCTGTAACGATACGTGTTATTTTCTGTAGAGCAACAATTCATCATGTAGAGCGTATGCCGATCAATCACTGATTTCCAACGTGGAATTACTTTTTACACCGATGAATGGCAAAAGTACTCCTATGAAATTTTCTATCAGATTATTCTTACCGGTTGCGCTGCTAAGTTTTATCAGCAGCTGTTCGCCTGACGAGATTGTAGAACCGACTGCGTTGACGGAAGACAAAAAGACCTACGCCAATTATTATGAAGATCAGTTCCTCACCCTGTACGTTGCCTACATGTATGACTACCATACGCTGAACTTTCACCTTACGGGAAATGGAGGAAAAGTTTCCGTCAACTGGGGTGATGGCGTCATCGAAAAGAAGATCCTCTATGAAAATCAGAAGATCACTTTCACGCACCGCTATGCCACACGCAAAAATTACACAATCAGGGTTTCGGGCGAGATTACGACAATCACACGCTTTGAAATACACCAGCAGGATATGCCCGTTGACAAAATTCATTTCGGTGGTTTGACGAATCTGCGCGAATTAGAATTAGACTACATGTCGAATAGCCCATACGTTGTTAATTTGTCAAGGAACAAAGAATTGGTGAGTGCAAAATTCTACGTCACCGCAAGGCTGTATGAGGTCATTTTGTCTACCACAAACAAAATTACCAACCTGGAAATATCAGGACCGAATAGTATAAATACGCCCAATGCAGACCGCGTGGTAGCGCGTATTCACGATTCCGTCATTAATAATCCGAGAACCGGTACTATCAACCTGGAGGATTGGTGGGACAAACCATACGGACCTCCCCTTCTCACCGGTCCGCCTTCAAGCTACTCCATTAACAAACTAAAAAAACTTCGCGACCGGTACGGCTGGACAGTGATTCCGGAAAGATTTGAGGAAGCGCTGCTCGAAAGTGAGTATTAGTCGTTTGAGAAGTGATCAAAATCACTTCTCTTTTTTTGATTGTCAGCATCAAAAGTCCTCATTAATAAGTTCTTTGTTCACCATCATGCCTGCGGTCGTTCCGGACGACACTGCGTTAGCAACGGTGCGCATTCGACTGGTGCTATCGCCACACGCAAACACGCCATCCACCGTTGTCTTGTATGAGGCATCCACTTTCAAATATCCGTCCTCACCAAACTCGGCTCCGAGCGATTTTGGTAGAATACAATGTTGTTCGAAGGGAAGGCGGGCGTATAGTGCCTTCAACGCAATACTTGTTCCATCACGGAACACCACCTGCTGCAAGTTGCCATCTTCATGCTGCATTTGTGCAATTTCGTTTTCGAAGATCGCAATGCCGTGCTGACGAATTTTTTGCGTTTGAAGTTCGGTCAGTGTCGACTTCCCGTTAGTAAGCAGACTTAATCGGCTTGTCCAGTTGCTGATCAGGGCTGTGAGCTCATACGCAGCATCTCCGTTCGCCAATATTCCGGTAGGCTGCTCTCTGACTTCGTAGCCGTGACAGTAAGGACAATGCAGCACAGATTTGCCCCAGCACGCTGCGAACCCGGGAATGGAAGGAAGGACGTCTTTAATGCCCGTGGCGAAAATAACTTTTCGGGAACTAAGCTTTGTTCCATCGGCATTAGTCACGTCAAAGCCTTTCGGGTTTTGGAATATTGACTTCGCAACACCATTATATAAGTCGATGGTGTTGTATTGGAGGACCTGTTGGCGCGCAATAGATGCGATGTCGCCAGGACTTTTCCCATCTTGGGTAAGAAAGTTATGCGATGCCGGTGTTGTTTGATTACATGGCATCCCGCTATCGATTATGGCTACCGTGCGCAACGCCCGCCCAAGTGCCATTGCAGCCGCGAGCCCAGCGAAACTTCCTCCAACGATTATTACGTCAAGCTTTTTATTGTTCAGCATATCATTACGACCTAAGACGAACGACTAGTGTGCTTACTTCTCCGTCTTTGATGAAAGTATCCGGAGAACAAAATCAACGAAGGGTACTCCGGCAAACACAATCCATGGTACCAACGAAACCGTAAGGAGAAACGTTCGCTGGTATAGAGGCAACACCGATAATGGCTCGCCAAATATGTAAAGAAACAGCGTAATGGATGGATAGATGACTGCCCAGATTTTTAAAGAGGCAATAAATTT
>DASWTP010000065.1:0-2091 GCA_036402075.1 Chryseosolibacter sp.
CATCCGTGATGAAATGAGCTTTGATAAGCATTTTGCTGAAGGTGATAAGGTGTATCGCATCGCGGGAAACTATTCGCAGGGCGGTACTGATCGTGTTCAAAGCGCTGAAACATCCTACCTGGTAAAGCCATTGATTGAAAACGATCTGGAAGGTCTTGAGTCGATCACACGTGCCGATTTTACCTATGATATTGTTACCGTCAACGGAGACAAGCAATATACCGAAAGTGCGATGGTGTGTGCAGATTCTACTTTTTTTGATGTCTTCCGAATTCCATTTGTCAAAGGGGATGTCCGCACGGCACTTGACAGGCCTGAAAATGTTGTCGTAGACCAGGCTACAGCGATCAAATACTTCGGCACTGAAGATGTTTTAGGAAAGAATGTCGAGCTACGTGGAAAGCAGTTTGTGATTACGGGTGTTTTTGAAACATTGCCCGCCAATACGCATTTTGATTGTTCCATCGTCTTCCCAATATCCGGGATCAAGCAATGGTACCCGGATTGGGTGCTTACGAACGCGTCCGGGACAAGTCTCTTCACGTACATCCGTGTAAAAGAGAACTTCGATGTTGACGGCTTTCAGATGGCTGTGAGTAAACAAGTCGCTGCCCGGTGGCGTTGGGAAGGGAATTCAGCACCGGTTTATTTTCTTCAACCCCTTACCTCGATACATCTGAAATCAAATCTACAAGGGGAAATACGTGTCAACGGAAGTCAGTCGACTGTTTATATCTTTTCGATCACAGCACTGGTCATCTTTATCCTGGCCTGTATTAATTACATCAATCTTACCACCGCGGCATCATTTAATCGGGGGAAAGAAGTTGGAATGAAGAAGGTCCTCGGTTCAACGCTGCGAGCACAGATCTCGCAATTCCAGACTGAATCTTTTGTTGTGGCTGCAATCGCGATCGTGATGGCGGCAATCCTCGCGAGATTAGCAATGCCTGCATTCGCGCAGCTTAGCGGAAAGAATTTGGACTTCAACCCATTCACTGACCCAGTGATTGCTCTTGGCTTACTTGGGGTTTTATTCCTTGTTGGGATTGTCGCGGGCGCTTTCCCTGCATTCGTACTTCTGCGAACATCAACAATAGGCATGCTCTATAATAAACTTCAATTGCGGAGCAGTAAGTCGATTCTTCGTAGTGGACTGATCGTTTTTCAATTCGCCATCTCCATTACACTCATCGCGTGTACGCTTATTGTCTTAAACCAGATCAGCTTTGTCCGCAACAGCGATCTTGGAATTGATCCGGAGTCGGTGGTGTTGATCCCGCTTCCGACTGATGAAATTGCATCGAAGTATGAGTTGATGAAGACGGAGTTCATACGCAACCCAGCCGTTGTCAGCGTCTCTGCTTCCGGCAACAAGCCAACGGAGAGAGTAGGGGGATGGCGTCCCTACCGACCGGATCCATCCAAGCAGGATGAAGTTACTTGTCCGAGTACAACGGTCTCGCACGACTTTTTTGAAACGATGAAAGCCACGATGGCGGACGGAAGGACTTTTTCAAAGGACCATCCGACCGATGTGGGAACCGGATACATTCTGAACGAGGCTGCCGTTAAGTTTTTCGGATTCGACAAACCGGTAGGGCGCACGTTGTCCGGGGCAACATTTACAGGATCACAGTGGTATAGGAGGCAGGGAGAGATCGTGGGTGTAGTAAAAGATTTTCATTTTGCATCGCTGCATGCAAAGGTGGAGCCTGTGGTGTTTTACCTCGCGTCTGAACAGACTGAGGGCTACCGCTGGGTGGAAGTACGGGTGATGAGCGATGATCTGCAAAAGACCGTTAGTTCACTCAAGTCCGTGTGGGACAACATTGCCGGTAACCGCCCGTTTGAGTTTGAATTTATGGATGAGGCGATCGCTGCACATTATCTCGCGGAGGATCGCTTCCTCAAAATTTTCACTACGTTCTCGATCTTATCCATCATGCTTGGCGGTTTAGGTTTGTTTGGTCTTACGGCATTCATGGCAAAGCGGAGAACAAAGGAGATTGGAATTCGCAGGGTTATGGGCGCAAGCACAGGTGGGTTGATCCGGATTTTATCCGCTGACTTTTTGAAACTGGTTCTAAT
>DASWTP010000066.1:0-74608 GCA_036402075.1 Chryseosolibacter sp.
CGAGGGCGGGTGTAAGTTATTTTGCGAAAACGTTGATTAGTAGATTCATTTATTGCTTCTGACGCGAAGTGGATTCAAAAATCAATCATGAACTCACGGCAGTTTTTTCCGAAAGCCGCGTGACGAAAATGGATCAATAATCACCCGGCAAGTTTATTTCAAATTAAGTCTCAATGCATTCATCGCGATTCATAGGGTTCACAGCGCCACTGCGGTGAAGATGAAGAGATTTGCCACAGCATTTTGATCCTGGCCGAAGTGAGGCTTGCTCAATCGGTCTGATCGTTTTTTTGCTTGATTCAATTTTTCACACTTCTACGCCTTCTTACCAGGAATAACGCGATGGACAAGTGTTCCGCGGTCAGAATAAGCCTCCGGACCACATTTACCGGCTTATAATGTGTCCTAACCCGGAGCAAGGCACTCCAGGTTTATCTCGCTAATGCTTCGACATCCAGCCAATCCCATGGTCAGCTCGAAGTCAGCCATCAGGTTGCGCACAACCTCGCAAACGCCACGCTCTCCTGCCAGCGCTAATCCGTAAACATATGGACGCCCTATGCACACTGCCGTGGCTCCGAGCGCAATCGCCTTGAACATGTCGGCTCCGGTGCGCACCCCGCTGTCGAGTAATATCGGAACACGGTGATTCACTGCACGCGCAATTTTTGGCAGCGCACCAAACGTGGAAATAGCACCATCCACTTGGCGGCCTCCGTGGTTGGAGATCACGATTCCGTCCACACCGTAATCAACAGCCTTTGCAGCATCTTCGGGATGCAAAATTCCTTTCAACACGATTGGCAGTTTCGTATGCTGTCGTAAAAACTTCAAGTCATCCCAACTCGTGGACGGGTTTGAGTAGGTGCCAACAAACTTTCGCACCGCTTTTATTGGCCTCCCGGACTTCAATTTTGCGAAGAATCCATTGCCCGGATAATTCTTCACCATCCGGATCAGACCAAAGACAGAATCCCAACTCAATTCGCGCTTAACCTCGGGGCTGTCGTCAGCTTCATCAAGCATCTTTTGAAACACAGGGTCCGAAGTGTATTGTGCAATTCCTTTCCCTTCCAGGAATGGAAGATAGGCCAGGTCGAGGTCACGCGTTCGCCAGCCGAGCATGGTAGTGTCTAACGTCACAACGATGGCATCGCATCCACAACGCTCTGCACGTTGAACAAAACTCGCAACAAGGTCCTGCGACTTGCTCCAGTACAATTGAAACCAGCGCGGGCTTGCTCCCATGGCAGCAGCACATTTCTCCATTGGCACCGAAGCCTGATTTGAAAAGATGTAAGGAACGCCAAGCGCAGCGGCAACCCTGGCAACAGCAAGGTCCGCATCACGATGTGCCAACTCAAGCACGCCAACCGGTGAGAGCAGTAATGGGGAGGGAATACTTTTTCCAAACAACGAAATAGAGGTATTGCGAACCCCAACATTGCGCAGCATACGCGGCACAATTTGAACAGAAGTGAATGCTTCCCGGTTGGATTGAATGGTGACGCCCGCACCAGCGCCACCTGCTACATAGGCAAATGCTTTCGGTGACATAACAGCCTTTGCGGCCAGCTCAAGCGCGGAAGGATCAACAGGGACAACGGGACGTTTGCCGGTAAAGCCATCAAGGTAGATTTTTTTCTGCCAGTCTAATGCGGATAGGTTCATCAGGTTAAAATACGAAATCCCCCTAAATCCTTAAGGACTTTGAGGTCAGAGTCTTTTACAGATTTCAATACTAAACCGCAGTTGTATTTGAGATCCTCTTTAGGGGATTTAGGCGTTTTTCCGTTCCTTTGCATCGCTTTTTTACGACAAACTTCTATGACGAAAACTGTTCTCGCAGAACTCCTGACAATTGGTGATGAAATTCTTTACGGGCAAATTGTGGATACCAATTCGCAATGGATGAGTGTTGAGCTTAGTAATGCAGGCATCAAAGTCGTTCGCAAAACAACCGTAGGCGACATTGAGGATGAGATCATGACAGCCTTTGCTGAAGCGGAGAAGCGCGCAGATATTATTCTCATCACGGGCGGGCTCGGACCGACAAGCGATGACCTCACGAAGCCGTGCCTGGCGAAATATTTCAATTGCGGCCTGAAGATGCATCCGGAAGCGCTGGAAGAAGTGACTGAATTTTTCCGCAGTCGCGGGCGCGAGCTCACCGAAGTGAACCGACAGCAGGCCGCGTTACCTGAATGCTGCGAAAAAATCACAAACGCGATGGGCACAGCTCCCGGGATGTGGTTCGAACGAAACGGAAAAGTATTCGTGTCGATGCCGGGTGTTCCGCACGAGATGAAAAGAATGATGACAAACATCGTCATCCCCAAATTAAAAGAGACCTTCAAAACACCAACGATTCATCATAAAGTGATTCGCACGGCAGGCATTGGTGAATCTATGCTGGCTGAAAAAATCGAGGCATGGGAAAAAGCGCTCCCGCCACACGTAAAGCTTGCTTATTTACCGAGCCTTGGTGAGGTGAAACTCAGGCTGACAAGTTTCGGGGATTCACTTCCTGCTCTCCAGGAAGAAAGTGAGGCTTTGACGCAAAAGTTGGTCGAGCGAATTGATCATTTCATTTACGGTTACGGAGAAGATCCTTTGGAAGTAGCTGTGGGAAATTTGCTAAGGGAACGAAAGCTGACGCTGGCCGTAGCAGAAAGCTGTACTGGCGGATATCTTTCGCACCTGATCACCAGTGTTCCCGGCAGCTCGGAATATTTTATGGGCAGCATGATCCCTTACTCATACGAAGTAAAAATGCGCCAGCTGGGCGTGAAGCCCGAAACGCTCGAAAAATTCGGAGCCGTGAGCGAGGAAACGATCAGGGAGATGGCAAATCTTGTGCGTGCGAAATTCAATACCGACATCGGAGTGGCGACAAGCGGTGTTGCCGGCCCTGGCGGAGCCACAGCAGATAAACCCGTGGGCACGGTCTGGATCGCATATTCCGACAAGCATCAAACCGTTACACGAAAACTTCAACTTTCGAAAGACAGGCTGATCAACATTAAGGTCGCATCAATCGGTGTCCTGAACCTAATCCGCCTGAGCTTACCCGGTGGTCGCAACAATCAAAATTAGTTTTTATGAGTCAGCGGATAGCGCACATTGCTTTGCTGGTGAACGATTACGATGCTGCGATCGAATTTTACACGAAGAAGCTTAATTTCGAATTGGTAGAAGATACGCGGCTGAGTGATGTAAAACGTTGGGTGGTAGTGCGACCAAAAGGTGGCGAATGCAGCCTGCTGCTGGCAAAAGCCGCTGACGAACAACAAGCCAAATTTGTCGGCAATCAGTCTGGAGGACGCGTGTTTCTCTTCCTGCACACTACACAATTCGATGTCGACTACAATAATCTCGTGGCGCAAAAAATTTCGATTGTGCGCCCAATTGTAGAAGAAGTCTATGGACGTGTTTGTGTGTTTGCCGATCTGTACGGCAACAAGTGGGACCTGATAGAAAAGGTTCCCAACTCCTGAAATCGAGAGACTTAATATGCTACGGCTGGCAGCGGGGTGAATCTCCCAAGGGCGGCTGAAGTACTGAAATACATTTCGACAGATTGTCGGACCATAAAAAAAGAAGCCCCTCTAGATTTCATGGTATACAATGTGCTTCCATATGCATTCGAGCCGCCCTTGGCAGACAAATTAGTTCACCCGATGCCACTGAATTTTCTCCACTTCTTCATCGCTTAAATTCACCCTTCTTCTCATCGTGTAATAGAATCCGAACGCGAATGCAATATTTTTAATGACGTTGTTCACATTGTGAAATGCCCAGGCCATGCGGCTCATGTCCGGTGTGAGTTCAGTCAATACATAATTGGCAATCATGAAAAGGAAAAAATTGAAGCTGAAGTAGAATATGACAGCTCCATTGAAAATCAACCCACTGTATAAGTTCTTATCAAATAACGGAGGTTTTTCTACCTGGTAGTTGTTGTAAACAATTCCGAAGAAAACAAGGATTGCACCTGTGATCGCCCACATCTCGCCCTGGTAGATGTCCATTGAATGACGAAAAGCTACGAGCAGTAAAGAAATTACATACACGGCAATTCCGAAATAGAAATATCTGCGGTTTTTGTATTTGAAAACGACTTCGTAGTAGTACCAGCAAAGTGCTCCAAATATTAATGCATAATATAGATTATAAATGATCGCTGTTGGTTCACTTTTGTTATAAAGGATTGTTACGACTATTTCAGCTACGGCCGAGAGCATAACTACGACTCCCATTATCCGATTTTCTAGAGGTAGCTTTTTAAGCTTAATCAAATACACGCCAAACGGAAGAACAATGGAGTATATTGAAAGCACTCTAATTATTTCAATAGTTTCAGCGCTCATGGTTTCTCAAATTTCACACGGTGGACATGGACTTGATACGTCATACACGGTTACCTCCTCCCCTTCAATTCTTCCGCCCTGGATATTTTTCGTGTTATAGACAAACAACAGCACCTGCTCTTCTCCTTCGTTATTCAGTGCGCGAACAACATTGACGTATTCAAAAGCCTCGTTGGATTGAATCTCCGTAAAGATGTCATTGCCGAAGAAATGATACCACGGGGTGGCTGGGTGCGCTGCCGCGTATGCCGCTGCCCACTGTTGCGCTGTTTCGGCATTCAAAATCGCGCCCGTTGACAGGTCAAGAATGTCAGATTGAAAAAGTTCGCCTTCTGCGCCCAGCGTAAACATCATCATGCGGGGTGCGCCATTTCCATCGGTAGCATGGTGAAATACAACGCCCGGCCCCTCTGTTGCGCTGAGCAGCTGCCCAAGGGTGGCAGCAGAAAAAGAGTACGAGGATTGTTCACGTCCCGCAGCAACACTTCCACCAAAATTTGCCACCCACGCGTAGGCAACATTCAATGGGATCTGACTTCCAACGGAAGGATCATAACGTCTTGGTAAATTTTGTGCAGCGTCTTTTGAATCTTGACAGGCAACAATGCAAGTGATGAGAGTAAGTAACAGGAAAATTTTTTTCATGGCTTTTTAGGTTTGGGTTGTGAAACTTTGAGCGTTTCAGAATCCAATCGCCATGAAAAAGAAGACCTGCTGCTAATGGGAATTCGCGCAGCGAAAATAGAAAGAACTCCCTAGCCTTCCCTGCAGCATAAGATATATTTGAAAAAATTCACTAAAATCAGGGTAGAATAAATCCGGTATGCAACCTAGAATTGAAGTTATCAGCGAGAAAAAACTTGTAGGCCTCAGTACACGACTGTCATTGACTCAAAACCGTACTGCTGCATTATGGCAATCCTTCCAAAATCGAAAAAAAGAAATTACAAACGCTATCAACACCGATCGTATATCACTGCAGTTATATGACGCAAACTATTTCCGGGACTTCAACCCATCAAAGGAATTTACAAAGTGGGCAGCGGTCGAAGTGTTCGACTTCAGTTCTGTGCCATCGGATATGCAAACACTGATCATTCCCGCGGGTGAATATGCCGTGTTTCATTACAAGGGATCGAGCACTGACAACTCGATTTTTCAATACATTTTTTCGGTATGGCTTCCGAAATCAGATTATGCGCTGGACAATCGCCCACATTTCGAAGTACTCGGTGACAAGTACAAAAATGCAGATCCCTCCTCCGAAGAGGACATCTATGTGCCGGTTCGAAAAAAGTAACAGACCACGAACGAAAATTAAAACTTTGGATTCTGCCGGACAGCAATTCATTTCTGGCATCGGGTTTGAAACTGTGTCTCCGCTCGCGGATTCATGAAACAGCTGATCAGGTTTCGCGCGCACTAACCGTTAAATGACACAGTATGAAAAATAAATTAACAGCGCTTATCGTATTGCTCAGCCTGATCTCGTCAGCGAGTATCGCCCAATTCCGCGAAGGCCGTTCGGGCGGAGGAGATCCGGAACCAAAAAGTTATTTTAAAATCGGAACACAGATTCCATTCGCGCACACCATTATTTATGATCACCGTATTACTCCCGGCTTTTCGATCAACGGAGGAATCGGGTTAATTACAAGCCCATACACAAACATGATTTTTTCCGGCTTAGAAAACAGGGGCATGATCAACGCTTCCGAGCGAACGATCCTCGACCGATCGTTTCAGATGGGCGTAGCGTATCAACTCGGTGCGAACTTCCACTTCAGTAAAAACTATGTACGCATGTATGGCCAAATACTCCGGCTCAATGGTGACCTGGGATACACTGATCTCGCGAACCTTTACCTGGGAACAAACCTGCCTGACATCTCGCGGTTTCTGAAACCCATTGACATCCGCTCAACCGTACCGATGGTGGGCGTATTATATGGCAGAAGATTTTCGATCGGTGAGAATTCAGAAATTCACGTGGAGGGTTCCATTGGCAAGACGCTGGGACACAATACCAAATACGAAACGAACAGTTTCCTCGATCGCATTGATCTCGTGAACGATGTGCTGTACTCTGGAATTGACCACGGCCTTGACAACTATTTCACCAAGAAAGGATGGTTGCCGAGCCTGAACGTATACTACGTATATAAATTTTGAGTGTGGGTTTTAGGATCTGTAGCCTGTGGTCTCACCAACTGCAGGCTACTACCCTTAATGTCGCATGGCGGCCTGAATCTTGACCTCTGCTCTTCTGTTAAGACTGTGTTCCTCTTCCGTGCACTCCACGCCATCGCTACATCGGTTCAGGATTAGCTCTTCACCAAACCCGGTGGCTTCGATCCGCGAACGCTGGATTCCGCGCTGCACGAGATAATTCGTGACGGCCATGGCACGTTTCCCCGAAAGCTCCAGGTTATATTGATTAGTTCCCTTGGAGTCAGCGTGTGCACCAATATTAACTTTTGAACCCGGTGCCCGCCTGAGGTCGCGTACAAATCTGTCGAGTGTTTTGTTGAACTCCGGCTTGATCACCCATTCATTGAAGTCGAACAAGACTTCGAGTTTCTCCAGGAACGTTTCTTCAAGCAGGATGTCGTTTACCAACTCGGCTTTATAGAGCCCTTCGGTATTCAAGTGAAATCCATTCGATATATGGCCTGCTTTCTTCGCGGTGACGCGGTATTTCGAGTTCGGAAGAACAAGAAACCTATAGAAAGCATCGGCACCTACCTGAATTGAGTCAACGGTGCCGCTGGTGATATTTTCAAGCACCACCGTTGAGCCAGGAAGAATCGCCTGAAGTTCATTGCTGAACACGCGGCCTTGCGCAAAGAGTCCGTTCTCCCAGATTGGAATGGTAAGTGTGTCGGTAAGAACGGAATTCTTGTCTGTGACAAACCTGATTTCATCGATCGAGGTGTAGCCGGCCTTCCTGGACGTTACGACAAACTCTTTGTCGAGGGGGAGCTGGGTATAGAATCCGCCCAGCGAATCGGTCGTTAGAGAATCCACTTTATCGCTGTTCGGGTCTTTAATGTACACGGTGGCGTTAGAGATCGGCAGCTTTGAAGCGCGTTCAACCACCGTTCCGAGCAAGGTGAATTTATTCAGTTCGAAGGAATAGATGTCATCATAGCCCGTTCCTCCTTCCCGGTTGGACGAGAACATTCCTCTTCGTCCCGATTTATCCACCAGCAATGAGAAGTCGTCCATGGCTGTGTTGATCGGGTAACTCATGTTGGCAGGCGCCTCAAAAGATCCGTTCTCCATCCGGCTTACAAAATTATCAAGACCGCCAAAGCCGCCATGGCCGTTTGAAGCAAAGAACAAAACGCTGTCGCGGTAAACGTAGGGATAAAATTCATCTCCAGCTGTATTGATCCGGCTTCCGAGGTTTTTGGGTTCTGTCCATTTGTTATTCTGGTAGTAGGAAACATAAAGGTCAGCACCGCCAACACCACCCGGCCTGTCAGATGAAAAATAGAGGACAGTTCCATTATCAGAAACCCACGGATGCCCGGTGGAATAACCATGATCATTGAATGGAAAAGCAGTGACATCCGTCAATGTGTTATCCGCGCCAAGGGAAGCAAAGTACAACTCGAGGTTCACCTTACCGGACGCATCGCGCGCAGGTCTTCCGTTTCGTACTGCGTTGCGCGAAAATGCAATCTTCCTTTCGTTGAGGAAGAATGACACCGGGCCGTCATGATAGATGGAGTTCAGCTCGCGTTTGTAAAACAAGTCGACCTGGTCTTCGGCTGAGCGCTCATCATCGTATGCCTGCGCCACAAAAAATGTATTCAAAGGTGTTTCATCTTCATTGAGTGCCGACATTGATTTCCGCTTGATGAACAAGTCGCGATCACGGGCAGATACGAAGACAATGCCATCGCGGAAGTAATGCGCTCCGAAGTCCGATTGATCGGAGTTAAACCATTCATGGCGGATTGAATACAAGTTGGAATCTCTCCTGTGAAACTCCAGCTGGTCGAGAAAGGCGATCTTGAGCTGTGTGCGCGAATCGCCATGCTCTGCTTTTTGATACTGCCGGTATGCAGCGAGCGCTTTAGAATACTCGTGCGTCATGCTGAGCACTTCCGCATACCGATATAGTTCAACAGGTTTCACACGCGGATCGGCAACGAGCTTTTCGTACCACGTTATCGCGTCTTTGTAGTTTCCGAGTTTCACGTAGCAATCGGCAATGCGTTCCTTTACCAGTCGGTCGTTTTGATGGCGTTCTTCATAGTGCAGGTAAAGTTCCAGCGCATTACGATAGGCGAGGATGCGGTAAAATTCCTCCGCTTTCTTAAAATCGTTGACAAAGAGCGTTGTGATGTTTGTGCTCTGTCCAAAAATGTTCAGCGAGGTGAATAAAAAGGATAATATGAGCAGTGGGCCGCGCATCAGAAGTATCGTGGGGAAACAATGCCTTTCATTTTGTAGCTAAGAATATATCCAACGAAAAATTCATGGCTTCCGATCTCCACCTGCCGGATCGGCCCAAGCGCCACGATATAAGAGTATCCGATCCTTAGCTGATCGGTGACCTGGATTTCCGTCATAAAGTTCATCGACTTGGAAGACCTATAGGAGGCGCCCAGCCAGAGCACTTCATCAACCAGGAAATTGGCGTTCAGGTCAAATTCAACGGGTCTGTTGTCCACCATTTTAAATAGTGTGTTCGGTTTGAACTTCAGCTTCCGACTAATGCTGAGAACATATCCTGCGGAAAGAATGAGCGGCACGTTTTGGCGGATCGTTGTGAGTTCTGCGCCCCGGGTGAAAACATTATTCATCAGGTGTGGTGAACTCAAGCCCACGTACCACGTTTGCTGCTTGCTGAGAAACGCTCCTGCACCAATGTTCGGCCTGTTCTGTGCCACGTTCTGCGCGAAAACGGGATCGGGTTGATATGTATCCAGCTGCGCGTAGTTGGCGCGATAAAAACTGTAACCCGCCTGCAGGGCCATCGACAAGCTGACATGGTCGGCAACAGGAATGCGATATGAATAAATGCCATTCACACCAGTCTGATCAATCACCCCGATGCGATCATGCACGACCAAAGCCCCGACCGAAAATCGCTGATCAACCATGGGACTATGAATCGCCAGGCTTTGAGTAGTGGGTGCTCCAGGCAAACCAATGTTCTGAAAACGACTGAGCACGCTAATGCTGAGCGCCTTGTGTTCACCAGCATAAGCCGGGTTGATGGCCACTCCATTGAACATGTATTGGGCAAAGGTGGCCTGCTGCTGCGCCTCCGATGACAGCACTAAGAGCATTGAAACCAATAGAAGAAAGCTCTTCCTTGCCATTTCACTCACGTTTTAATACGACAAAGCCTTTCAGCACCGATTCTTGTGTTCCCAGGTTAATAGCATAGTAGTAGATGCCTTCCGGCAACGCACCGCCAAAGAGTCCGTGATTACTTTCACCACGCCACATTTTATTCTCGTTGTTATAGCCTCTGAGTTCGAAAACGAGGTTATTGAACCGGTCGAAGACCTGCACACGGTTATCAGGATAGAAGTCGATTCCTTCTATTCGCCAGTAGTCATTGGCGCCATCGCCATTCGGAGAAAATGCCTCGTATGCTTTCAGCGGCACATCCGTAATTTCTATTATGACCACTGCCTCACTGCACAATGCTGGATTTCCTTCATCGCAAACGGAATATCTGAGCTGATCGGCCCCGCGGTAGAACCTGTCGGATTGATAACTAAGTGTTCCGTCAGCATTGGCTGAAAATTGCCCATGGAGTGGCTCTTCAATCAGTGCAGTTTCCAAGCTGAGTACGTCTCCATCAACATCGGAATCGTTGGCCAGCAAATTGATGGCACCTTCAACATTTCGCGATACAACGAGGGTGTCAGCTGCTGCCATCGGTGGATCGTTGACCGGTATCACATCAACAATGATCTTCACTGTATTGCACAGGGCCGGGCTTTGATCGTCACACACCGTCACGTCCCAAACAACAGTTCCATTGAAGTCTTTTAGCGCGGTATAAAGGAAACAGAATTCAATGTTTTGATAAAGTGAGATATTACCCCCTGCGTTTGTAAGCTTGGTGACCGATGAAAGAATAACTTCATCACCTTCCGGATCGATGGCTTCAAAACAAAACACGCGCGTTGAATCTTCAGGTATCTGCACACGGAGCGTATCGCCAGGCAATCCATCAATCAGTATCCCCGGTGGTTGATTCTCGCCTGGAATATCATCGGGGTCGGGTATGATTGGCGGATTCGGATCGGTCGGATCAGGAGTGTCGGGATCGTCCTGGACTTCAACAAAAATTTCACCGGTTGTGCAAACAAAAGGATCGTTTGGATCACAAAGCGTGATGCGGATCGTATCCTTCCCAACAAAACCTGGATCAGGAGTAAAGATAAAGCACAGGTCCGAACCATTCGGATCAGTTACCGTGCCTGAGTTTCCGGCAAGGACGTTATCAATTACCGCCTGATCATTTTCAACATCGGTGTATTGAATACAAATCTGCGTTGAAGTGTTTTCCTGAACTGTCGTTGTAGTTTGGGTGATGACGGAAGGGTCATTCACCGGCACGATCGTAATGGTAATCGTGGCTACATCGCACAATGTGCCTGACGTCTCATCACATACCGTGACCGTTGCCGTTACTGTTCCGTTAAAGTTTGGTGTTGGAACAAACGAGAAACACAGCGCATCGGTAATGGTAAATGTTCCCCCAGTCGACACATTGGTGAACCCATCAATATGACTAGGGTCCCCATCCGGATCAGTCACATTAATGCACTCATTCAATGGCGTGTCCTCATCGATCGTGTATTGGAGGTCATCGATCGGGTTGTTGTTCTCATCAACAATCACTGGCGGATTGTTTACACCGGGGAAATCAATGAAGCTCAAGAACGTGTTGCTGTTGGCCACACCGTCTGAAACCGTGAATGAGACTCTTCGCGTGAGGAGTGAAGGCGACCCATTGGAATTCGTATAAATAATGGATTGCAAGGCCGCGATATAATTGGCTAATGAAGCGGTGCCGTTCAGTGTCAGCACACCCGTTGTTGCATTGTAAGCTCCTGAAATCCCGTTTTGGTTTGTAAAGACGAGTGCGTCTTCGGTGCTGACAAAATTATTGCTGATCGCCACGGAGGCTCCGGTGAGTGAAGTATGGTCCAGGTCGGAAATATTGATTTCATCATTAACCTGCATCGAATTCACAAACGGAAAGAGGATCGTGGGCGCGGAGACAACAGGAGCATCGTTGACAGGCTGCACCGTGACCGTGTTGGAAAATGTGTTGCTGTCATCGAGCCCATCATTTACAACAATGCTGACAGTACGAAGGCTGGCCGTTGGATTGTCGCTTGTATTGGCGTACCGTAAACTTCTCAAGGTCGATTGCCAGCCGGCCAGTGACGCGCTTCCTGTCAATGTTAGAATACCTGTCGTGGAATTGAATGAACCAGCAATTCCAGCGGCTGCTGAAAACTGTAAGAGGTCTTCGGCCGAAACATAGCCATTGATCATAACTGTTGCCTCATCCAGTTCGGTATCGTCTTCATCGGTGATCGTGAGCGTTTCGGCCAAAAGTTTTGCGGGTTCATTTTCAACATATGTGACGGGGCTGCCTACCCCCGACAGTACCGGTGGAATGTTTTGAATGACAATCGTGAAACTGGTGCCGGAGCTTGCCCTGCCACTGTTACATTGGCCAAATGCTTTCGCCTGTGCGGTGATTGAATCTCCAATAGCAAGTGGCGTTGCGAGCACCTTCAGCCATGAGCCATCGCTTTGCGTGTCTACCGTGTCGCGCTCCTTCAATGCTTTTGAGCTGTCAAAAACACTAATGTAGATCTCAGCTCCGGCAATCGACCTTCCGGTGATATCGCTTTCACCAGCTTTGAGGGGAATGTTAATTGTGGGCCGCGGAGTAAAGCCAACCCGGAAACCCTGACAAGTCGGACACAGATTAGTTAATGCGGTTGGACATTGGTTAGTTGCCAACTCCAGGAACGCGCAGGAGTTGCAGCCTGCATAATCGGAATCGTCCAGTCCTCCTATGTCGGAGATTTTGCCAGACATCGCGCAGGTAGCGGATACGTTCGTCAATGCAACGATCCGGAGCTCTGTATTCTGTGAAATCTGGAAGAGCGATTGCAGGTCCGCAAACGGAACGTAGAAATCGTAAAAATAATCAGGGTCCGAGCAGCTGACTTCATCAGCAATGGAGATCTGAAAGTGAGAGCTCAGATTATACCGGACCAACTCATTAGGGCAACTTTCAATTCCGTCAATATTGTAGACATAGATTCCCTTGGTTTGATTCTTAATGAGCGTAATATCGATTTCGAAGCCTGGATTGTCCGGAGTTGAGTTGGGATCGTCTGTTCCAACGTTTCCATCGGTATCGATTAATATAGAGTAAGCCTCAACGCTCGGTTGATCTTTAGCCACACGGAAACGGAAAATCAGGTTGCCTCCCTTCAGCACACCGTAAACTGAAAATCCTCTGTTATCATATGTCAGCTCGGTGGTACCACAATTAGCACCCGCCTGAATGTCGTTCAACACTTCGCCATCGGCCGACTTCGGAAGACCGAACATCGGGATCTCGAATTCATCTACATTGTAGCCATCGTTTGAAAAGCCAGCAGTTGTTGTGGAAACAAAACCGTCTCCATTCGGGTCGAGAATGCTCGTTGAGGCAGGCGAAATGATCTTTCCACGCTGCGCAAGCGCACTAGTGGCCAGCGCAAGACACGCCAGCGTGGATATAGTTATAAGTTTAGTCAAGTGGGGGACCTCTAAACTCAGGGAATATAAGAAAAATCTAACTTAGGTTTATATTTTAAGAGGTTTACTTTAAGGAAATACACCGTACTGGGTAGTTGATTATCAGGCGTTAACGTGGAGCAGTCTTCTGAGCCAGACATTTTTGTATCGAAAGGAACGTTTTGATCCCTGAAAACCGTTAACCAATTAATAGAAAGAAAAAGCGAGCTAGTCCGGATTATTACAGCATCTTTGCGGCTCGCAAGGTATTCCAGAACCCGTCCTGTCGTACATCTCGGCTCTAATACCACCAATAAATTAACCTTTTACACATTTTATTAGTTGATGAACATTTATGTAGGAAACCTCAGTCGCCAGGCGGCTGAGTCGGAAGTGCGTGCGCTTTTTGAAGCGTTCGGAGAAGTTAAATCAGTAAAGCTTGTCAAAGATTTCCAGACGGGTGAGCCTCGAGGTTTCGCCTTCGTGGAAATGCCCGTAAAAGAGCAGGCTAACGAAGCCATCAATGCTCTTGATTCAAAAGAATTTCAACGCAGAACATTAAAAGTAAATGAAGCCAAGCCAAAAGGCCCGGTGGTTTACAACAGTTTCAGCAGCCAGTATGGCTACAAAAATCGCTTTGAGAAATATTAATGTCAGGGCATTGTGAAAAAAAAACCAACCTGCTTCGGGTTGGTTTTTTTGCCCTATTGGGCTTTCACCGGGATAATAAACCGCGTGTCAGACCATTCGAATATCATATTGATACCCTCGCCAGCCGGGGCCAGTGATATGGTGAACTGTTCCACAGGAGAGGAAATCTTTTCAACGGGTACTTTGGTTTTCAGTACGTCAAGGTCATAGTCAGGCTCGTATGCTCCCCACTTGCCTATCTCTGTATTCACACCGATTTCAAAGGTCTGCTCACCTGGAATTGCATAAAGTCGATAGGTTCCAGCCTTCAGGGGTGAATTGTTCAAGAGCACATCGCGGTTGAATGTCACTTCCGTGGACTCGTTCGCTCCCAGTCGCCAGTATTTCCCGTAAGGCTGAAGTGCGTTTTGACTTTCCGGGCCAAAGATCAGACGGCCTCGCACCGATGGCCTGCTATATGAGATGTTAACCGTTATCCCGCCAGAGGTTAAGGTTGCGTTTCCTTGTGGACTTAACGATCGGTTGCGATACATCAGGTACGCGTAAGCCGCGCCAAGCAGAACTACAAGTGCCAGAACGCCAATGACGATCTTTTTCATAACAGGTTTTGGTTTGGGCTTAAAGATAAGAAAAGAATTGAAACCGGCTTTGCTTATGCGGCTGACGTACGCGACTGAACAAGAAATCAGCTCACCACGAACCACTCCCCCTTTTCATTTTTGGAGTAACTCAGCCCGTTGCTCATCACGTATATGGTCCTACCGCGATCGTCTGTAAAATTCTTTTGCTCGTAGACACGAATGCCACCATTCTCGCGCGTCAGGAAAACAGTCAGCGCATGAAGCGTTGGCGCGACTTCATTTAGCCACTGATCATCGGTTTCACGTACAAATGCCTGACTCATATCTATTACGTTGAAAAAATCAATACCACTGCGACCAAAGTCGCTTCACACCATAGCCACTATCACCGACAAAGAAGAACAACAGCGAAAAGAGAAAAAATAAAAACGGGTGCTGTCCATCCGTAAAGATCTTGCTTCCGCCCATAACCACCGTTATGAAAACAAATGTGGCCATCAAAAAAACTGAAGCGGCCCGTATCCAGATTCCAAGAATGAAACATAGGCCTCCGATAAATTCAACACCTTTACCGACATAAGCTGAAAATAACGGGAGCGGTACATTCAAGTCGGTGAGCCACGGCTGATACGACAGCATCTCCTCGCTATTGAACAGCTGACTGCCGTGAACGATCAGCAACAGTCCAACGACAATTCGGACAGCGGCCACGCCTTTCATTGAAAGAGGTTCAGAAGAATTCAACCACATCATCGGCAATTTTTAGAAGGAAGGTACGCAGAATTGACGCGTCATAAAAACAACAGCGACCGGCAAAAAAAACGCAAGCTGCACTTACGGGAAGCAGCTTGCGCTCATTAGTTGTAGTTGGAAAACGAGACGGTAAGTTTTTCCCGACTATCGTTGCTGCGCTTCGTAAACCGGTTAAAATACGTCTCGCGGTGAGTTAAAAATATTTATGCCATATTCATATAAGATAAAGGTGTACATCAGATCGCCTTCAACACCCGGAAGGGAAACATGAGGATGGCTCCAATAAATTTAAAGACGACCTCGAGTGTAAATCCTACGATCCGGAACGGAAGGAGAATGAGCCAGATGATCGGAAAAAGAAAAAGAATAATCAGGGCCAGCGGCCAGCACAGCACAAAGAGTAAACACCAAAGTATCAGTGCAAGAAACGTTCGCATAGTGGTTTGTTTATTTTGATCCATGCAAACGCGCAGCCAAAAAATAATGGCGCGAAATGAAGCAGAAAAGACAAGTGGAGAGCAGGACAGTATTCGCAAGTGTACAGCCTACTGTTCGGAGATGTACAGCGTTACTTCCTGTAGACGAACGTGAGATCATCCCCGTGAGTGCCCGCCATCAAGAGCGTTCCATATACGATCTCCCCAGGGTCTACCACTTTGTTCCAGATGGCATTCCGGTCAAGGGTCTCGATGTTTATGCGGTTCGCCTTGCTGGCACGGATAGCATTGCCAATTCCGATAACGGCCCCGACAGGAAGAAAGAAAACGTTCGTATCCACGTTCCCGCTCGCATCGGTCTCCCAGCTTACCACCCAGGGGCCATATAATGCGTGAAGCAAATGCCGACCTGTTCGTTGTTTCACCTTCTCGCCATACTCCATGGGCGTATAAAGGCGTCTGGCGGAACCGTTGGGTCCGAAGACGCGTAAATTAGCAGGACTTAATTCGATCGTTTCCAGCGAGCGATTCTCCACACGTACCGCCACCGCAATCATCCCGAACTTACGCTCCTTCTTTGTATACCATTTGTTGCGTGACGCATATTGTATGTTGTGTGCATAGCTTACCTCTACATCATTGCTCACCTGGGCATCGAAATAGGAAAATCGATCAAGCTTTACAGGCTTGTAGGATGATGCACATGAAAAGAATAACAGGCTGGGTACGATGAGGAAGAATCGGGAGGCTTTCAGGTTCCACATTGGCAGAGTCGGGTTTGCTCAAAGATACAAACAGCCAGCAGCACTGCAAAAAAAAAGCCGCTACGATCTACGATCATAACGGCTTCCCGTAAGGAGTGCGTTTTTATTGCATGGCCTCTGCTGCCCGCTGGGCTTCGAGGTAAAGTTCAATGTTCACCGTTTCCGAAATGAATTTATCACCGAGCGTCTTGTCGTTCCCATAATTCATCTGCCACTGTGTTCGATCAATATCGAAATTTGCTTTTGCCTTCAGCGTCTTACCATCGAGGTCTACTTTCGCTGGGAAGGTGATGTTTTTGGTAACATCCTTTAATTTCAGGTTTCCGCTGATGCTGAAGTTAGCGCCTTCCACCAGTGACTTTTCTCCATCCCTGGGTTGCCACGGCATTACATTGGTGATTTCAAAAGTTGCTGTTCCAAACTTTGAGGCGTCAAAAAAGTCGCCACTCAACAAATGCGGACGCAACTTTTCCTTAATGCCCGGATCGCGCTGCTCCATTTGCATGGAGTTAATGTTGATCACAAACGAGCCGCCTGAAATCGAATCGTTATTTACTGCCACAGCCCCATAGTTGAGCTTGAAAGTACCCGGATGGTTCTTGCCGACACCGTTGCCGGTAAATTTTACATACGATCGCGCTGTATCTACTGCGAAGGAAATGCCAGTCGCAGCCACAGCTTGTTCTTTTTCTGTAATCTTCGCATCGTCACCCTTTGGCGCTTTGTCGCAGGCTGCGAGCGAAAATAGAAATGCAGCGACCACCAGGATCGTTTGGATATGCTTCTTCATTTTAAAGATGTTTTTGCGCATGAGGAAAAAAAATATACCGTTGACAACCGTCAGCCGATCACGTGGACCCATTCAAAGATGAAGCGCCTGGCTGCTTTGGCGGTCTGGTGCCCGATGGTCAGTGAAGCGGCTGGCACAGAATTTTTCAAAATAAGCTTTCGCGGAAAGCCGAACCGATGACAATCCCCGAAATGACCTCTGTGGCAAAGCCTTCTAAACTTCTGTTTAATACTCAGGGCAATGAGTCTGCAGCACTTATTGAAGGCATTGATTGGTCAAAATCTGTGCTCGGACCGATCGAAACCTGGCCTCAAACACTTCATTTGACGCTCGCAATGCTACTGAACGCGGCCCTGCCAATCGCGCTTTTTTGGGGAAAAGACTATATACTTTTCTACAATGATGCAGCGCGCTTTCTCGACAATGGAAAGCATCCAGCTTCATTGGGTAAGAAAGGTCAGGAGGTTTTTGAAGAACAATGGCTGCAGCACAAAAGACGGCTCGACCACGTGCTGACCACTGGCGAGACGTTGTGGTTTGAAGATCAGCCTATGCCTCGCAAGGGCAAAGGAAGTTCGCTGGAGGTGATCTATGGATCGTTCAGCTATAGCGCGGTCTACAACGAAAACGGAGAACGTGTGGCCGTGCTTGTTGCGGGTATGGACACAACGCATAAAGTGACGTCTCTGCGCAAGCTTGAAGAAAGTGATCGAAACTTCCGCAATCTTGTGGAGCAGGCACCAATCGGAATTGCGATCCTTCGGGGTGAAAATTTTGAGTTTGAGCTGGCAAACGAATTTTATCGAACAATCTTTGGTGCCCGCGAGTCCCTCGTGGGTAGACCCATCCTGGAGGTGATGCCCAGTCACAAGGAAGGAACAATCAATCCTCTGCTGCAGCGTGTGCGCGAGACAGGAGTTGCATTCCACGGAAAGGAATCGATCATCACAAACACCTTTGGCATTGAGACGAAACGCTATACGAACTTTGTTTATGAACCGTTGCGTGAATCAGATGGCACCATAAACCGCATTCTCGTTCTGGTGACTGATGTAAGTGAGCAGGTACGATCCATTCAAACAGCCCAGCTTGCTGAAAAAGAATTGCGGCAAATGGCGGACGCAATGCCGCACCTCGTGTGGATAGCAACCGCGGATGGAACCGTCACGTTTATCAGCGATCGCGTTGCAGAGTTTTCAGGCGCCACCCGCAGGGCTGATGGTACGTGGCGATGGGAAGGCATGGTTCATCCCGAAGATGCGGAAGCGACACAACGCCAATGGCAATTTTGCCTGGAGCATGGAACGATGTACGAAAAGGAACATCGGCTGATGATGATTGATGGCTCTTACCGCTGGCATATCAGTCGCGCGTTTGCGTTGAAGAACAGTGATGGGAAAATATCAAAGTGGTTTGGTACAGCCACGAACATCGATGATCAAAAAAGACTTTCTGAGGAGCTGGAGATCCGCGTTTCTGAAAGAACGAAGGAACTGCAGTCGTCAAACAACGAGCTCGCGCAATTTGCTTATGTGGCCTCTCACGATCTGCAGGAACCGCTGCGAAAAATCATCACGTTCATTGAATTGCTCCAGCGCGAGGTTCCGGCAATGGCGGAAAAACCAAAAGGTTACCTCACAAAAATCGAACAATCCGCGTTGCGGATGAGCACGCTCATCAAAGACATCCTGAATTTTTCGCAGCTTGGTAAGACAGGAAATTCGTTTGCTGCCACGAACCTCAATGAAACCATCAACACTATCATGGGTGACCTGGAGGTATTGATTCAGCAGAAGGGTGCTACCATTCACTGCGAGCCGCTACCTATAGTTGAAGCCATCCCTCAGCAAATGAATCAGCTCTTCTACAACCTGCTAAGCAATTCACTGAAATTTACTGCAGCAGGTGTTGCACCAGTCGTTCACATCACCGCCAGAGAGCTTCAACGCAAAGATGTCTTGAAATACACAGAACTAAATCCCACCTTGAGGTATTTCCAAATCCAGTTCCGCGATAACGGCATTGGCTTCAATCAAAAATTTGCCGACCAGATCTTCACCATCTTTCAACGACTTAACAACAGGCAATCTTATTCCGGAACCGGTATTGGTTTGGCCCTTTGCAAGAAGATCGCGATTAATCACAATGGACTGATCCGCGCAAGCTCGGTAGAAAACGAAGGCGCGACCTTCCATGTCATATTGCCGGTGACTCAACCGCAGTAGGCGCGTCAACAAACGGGATTGAAACTGAACTTCCCGGAAATGTCAATCGAAGACCTGTTCGGCTCGACAAGTTTGTAATTTGGCCATAAAGGTGCTGCCTGATCTTTTCTATAGATGAATCGCGGAGGCACCTTACTTACATTTTGCGAAAACGGGATTTATCAGGCTGTTCTATTGAAATTTATCAACGTGTGGCTTTTGATGAAAAATACTGCTTAACTTTGGCCACAGAAAACGTTTGAAACATGGCGCAAGTTGAATTAGTGATGCCTAAAATGGGCGAAAGTATCATGGAAGCAACGATCCTCCACTGGTTGAAAAAACCGGGCGACAAGATCGAGCAAGACGAGTCCGTTTTGGAGGTTGCAACCGACAAAGTTGATACTGAGGTGCCTTCAACGGTTGCGGGTGTGTTAAAAGAGATCCTGGCCAAAGAGGGAGAGGTTGTTAAAGTAGGCAAACCTATTGCGATCATCACATCGGATGCCGAGGCGGAAGCGCCATCTGCACCTTCCACTGCCGCCCCTGTTGCAACACCGGCAAAGGCAGTTGCATCCCCTGGCGCGAATGGAAGCAATGGTTCTCATGCTCCCGACTTCAAGTCTGCCAGTCGTTTTTATTCGCCCCTGGTTAAGAATATCGCAAAGGAAGAAAATATTGCTGTTGCTGAGCTTGAGAGCATCCCTGGCTCTGGCCTTGAAGGACGCGTAACCAAGAAGGACATCATGAACTACGTGCAGCATCGCAAGGTGGGCGCAACGATCCAGGCGGTGCAGCATCATGTATCTGTAGGAAGCACGCAAGCACCTCCACAACGCGTTCCCGTATCCATCAGCGGTGGCGATGAGATCATCGAAATGGATCGCATGCGCAAGATGATTGCGGAACGCATGGTTGATTCAAAACGCATCTCGCCACACGTTACCTCATTCGTAGAAGCTGACGTTACCAACATCGTATTCTGGAGAAATAAAGTAAAGAATGAGTTTCAAAAAAGAGAAGGTGATGCACTGACATTCACCCCGATCTTTATCGAGGCGGTTGCGCTGGCGATCAAGGACTACCCGATGATCAATGTGCAGGTGGATGGTGACAAGATCATCAAGAAGCGCGACATCAACATCGGCATGGCTGTGGCGTTGCCTTCCGGTAATCTTATTGTACCGGTGATAAAGAATGCAGACCAATATAATATCACCGGCCTCGCCAAAATTGTGAATGACCTGGCGAAGAGGGCGCGTGAAAACAAACTAAAACCAGATGACCTGGCTGGCGGCACCTTTACCGTGTCAAATGTTGGATCGTTTGGGAATGTAATGGGCACACCCATCATCATGCAACCACAGGTGGCGATCATGGCGCTCGGAGCGGTCCAGAAGAAACCCGCGGTAATCGAAACCCCTTACGGAGACGCAATAGCCATTCGCCACAAAATGTTCCTCTCCCACTCCTATGACCACCGCGTGGTGGATGGAGCTCTGGGAGGAAGCCTGGTCAGACGCGTTGCCGATTACCTTGAAAAATTTGATATCAATCGATCGATTTAATTGATGAGCTGTACAAAAGAACGCTGTCACGGAAAATGACAGCGTTTTTTTTACGTTTTGATTTTTATGGAAAAGCGACACGAGCGTCATCTTTCAACAAAACCACCAACAATGAAAATCCTCCACCTCACCGCGTCACTCCTTCTGCTGCCTTTGCTGCTGAACGCGCAATCCCTTTCCTACACTGAGAAAGCAAAGGCTCACTATCAAAAAGGCGAATACCGCGAGGCGTTATATTGTTTCAATCACGTGTTGAAAAAAGATTCCACCAATGCAGAGTTTTTCAAATTGCGTGGTAACTGCTTTTTTGAACTAAATCAGCTGGACAGTGCAGAACGTGACTACCTGAGAGTAGTTACGCTGAGTGATAAATTTCCGGAGGTTTATTACAATCTCGGAAACATCTCATATGAAAACAAAAACAACGCTCAGGCCGAACGCTATAGCAGGCAATTCCTGACGCTCAAGCCCAATGATGCGGATGGTCTGTATCAACTGTATAGCCTGCTGAAAGCGCGACACCATGATTCAGCATTTTTCTTCCTGGAGAAAGCCTATGCACTCGATTCGACAAACCAATATTTTTATAACAGCCTGGCCTGGGACTTATTCGAACAAAAAAATTACGCAAAGGCGCTGACGATGGCAGAGGCTAGCCGGAAGAAGCACTTGCTTACCAATGACCTTCTCCCGCTGGAAGCGTATGCTGCGTTCAGCCTTGGTAACTTCAGCCACGCGCTCAAGGTTGCAGACACGCTTGTGATAAAGTTCCCTGACGAAATCGGGTTCAAGCTTCTTCAGAAAAAAACACAAATTCTGAACAACACGCCCGCGGACAAAATCGGCCAGGATGGATTTACCTTCACCCTTACCGAATACGCACAAAACCGGGCAGATCTCGATACATGGGTAACCACAGCTGATCATCACTACTTCTATCCGAAGCTCATCGAAAAGTTTAGAACGCATCCCGAGGAGATGAGTCTGCCGGAATTCTTTATGGTGTATTACGGCTACACGACCGATAAGCATTACAGCCCTTATGGACCTGCAGCCTCTGCATTGACGAAAGCCGCAAGAAGTGAAGCCTCTGCTCCGGCTGCGTTAGAGCTGTATAAATCTGCTATTGCTGCGGACCCCTTCGACCTGCAGACCTACGAGTCAATCGCATCAATCGCAATGAGCCTGGAGCTGAAAGCAGATTTTGAGCAGGCGTTGACGCAGTATGTTGGCCTCATGGAGAGCATCCTGGCATCCGGAGACGGTAAAACAGGGAAAACTGCTTATTTTGTAATTTCCCCACGCCACGAGTACCACATTCTCGATTATTTGGGACTGAAGTCAGCGATGCAAGCGCTTCGTCATGAAGACGGCCACAGCTTTGACGTGCAAACGACAATGGACGAAAGCGGGGAAAAGAATGAAATTTATTTCAACATTGATAAGCCGTGGCATTCGCTTTCATCTATTCTCGATAAGGAAAAAAGCAGTTCAAAAAAGAAGCGCAAGAAAGAGAAGTAGACGCCTTTAAAAACAGCCGTTTCGAATTTTTTCCTATTTTTAAGGATGGCTAAAGTCGTCTCGTTTATCAGTCGAAAGGGAGGTACAGGAAAGACAACCAATGCGATCAATCTCGCGACCACCCTCAATGCGCTTGGCAAGCGGGTGGTGCTCGTTGAAACCGACACGAACTACACGCTCAATACGCTTCGAAAGATGGAGTTTTTCAAATCGAAAGAGAACGGAAAAGCATTCGAAATTCTGGGCTCGCAAGATGGCTCGGTGGCGCAGGAACTGATGGACCTGAAGACAAGTCGTAAGACGGATGTGGTAGTGGTTGACAGCGCTGGAAAAACGACAGACGAAGGCATAAAGAAACTTTGCCTTGTGAGCGATGTTGTGGTAGTACCAACAAGCCTCACACAAAATGACCTGCTGGTGACCTACCAGACGGTCACTGACCTTGCACCTGCGCGCGAGCTCAATCCACAACTAAAAATCCTCATTTTACCGAATCGCATCCACAGCGGCACAAATCTTTTTACTGTGCGTGAAAATCTGAAGAACCTTGACGCGATCATTTTACCGATCATTGTTCCGCAAAAAAATCTGTTTGTGAACTTCAGCACGGTTGAAGCGGAAAAGGCATATGAACCAATCGCCCGGGAAATAGTAAAGTATTTGTCATGAGCAAGAAGAAGAATACGCTGAAAGACCTGGACGAATTTCTAAAGCAGCAAGCCGCAACGCTTGTCTCGCCAGCACGCCTCAGTGAAAAAACAGAAGCCCCCCAACCACCAGCGGATCCAGCTTCAACACCCGCTGGAGAAGAGAGATCTGCGCCCCTGGTGCAGGCGACACAAACTGAGCGAACAATCTCCCGGTCATCCCTCGTAAAAGATCTGAAACAACTCGCAACCATCCATGGTACGTCACTGAACGAAGAGTTTTGTGACTTACTGCTGGCCAGCGTGGAGGGCCAGCAAGAATTTTCCGCAGAGGATAAAATGCTCATCAACACAGCGCTTTATTTGAAGCATGGCGCAGCATGGAAGGAGGCAATCCGCGCCTTCTGGCAGAACAAAAAATCATAATTGCCGTCTCCCGGGGTCTTCGAGAAAAGGTATATTTGCACACATTAAACAATCGCCCGCGGTCGTTCACCGCGTGAAAATCTTCAATCATTCGCCTATGAAATTCGGAACAAAAGCCGTTCATGCAGGGGTTGCACCCGACCCATCAACCGGGGCAATCATGACACCCATTTTCCAAACCTCGACATACGTTCAGGAAGCGCCCGCGAAGCACAAAGGTTATGCTTACGCACGCGGGGCGAACCCAACGCGTAACACATTGCAGAAAAGCCTGGCAGCACTCGAGAATGGAAAATTTGCGATCTGCTTTTCTTCCGGAATGGGTGCTACTGATGCCGTAATAAAACTTCTGAATCCGGGAGACGAAGTCATCACTAGCAATGACCTATACGGAGGTTCCTACAGGATGTTCAAACGGGTGTTCGAGAAGTATGGAATCAAATTTCATTTCATCGACCTGACCAAAACTGCCAACATCGAGCCTCTTGTTAACGACAAAACAAAACTGTTCTGGCTTGAAACGCCTACCAACCCGCTGATGAATATCATTGACATCAAGGCTTGTGTAGCGATCGCCAAAAAGAAGAATATACTCGTTGCAGTGGACAACACGTTCGCATCGCCTTACCTGCAAAATCCGCTTGATCTGGGTGCAGACATAGTGATGCACTCCGTGACGAAATACCTCGGTGGCCACTCAGACGTGATCATGGGAGCATTAGTCATGAATGATGAAAAACTTTATCAGGAGCTCGCGTTCATTCAAAACTCGTGTGGAGCGGTGCCCGGCCCGCAAGACTCTTTTTTAGTACTTCGCGGCATCAAGACGCTTCACCTGCGCATGGAACGCCATTGCCTGAACGGAAGAAAAATAGCCGAGTATCTCAAGAAGCATCCGAAGATCGGAAAGGTGTACTGGCCGGGTTTTGCAGATCATCCGAACCACGAGGTTGCCAAAGGGCAAATGCGGGACTTTGGCGGTATGCTTTCGTTCACGTTAACAGACGACAGCATGGAAAAAGCAAGCAAACTGATGACTTCGGTAGAATTGTTCTCGTTGGCCGAATCCCTCGGTGGAGTTGAGTCACTCATCAACCACCCTGCCTCGATGACACATGCCAGCATTCCGAAGGAAGAACGTCTGAAGGCCGGCCTGGTGGATTCGCTGATCCGCCTATCCATTGGCGTTGAAGATCATGAAGACCTGATCGAAGACCTGGAGCAGGCACTGGCAAGAGTATAAGCAAGATCGATGTGAGATTCAACATCGAATAGCGGAAAAAAAATCCGGATTACTATTCGAAAAACATTCTTTTCAAACGGGGTCCGTACTCTCACGGTCCCCGTTATCATTTTCAATCCGTAGTTCTACGGATAAATACTACGTAACGGTATGGTTATACGCTGATCTTTCAAAAAGCGGGCATGCGATTACCAGTGTAATGTTCGGGGTCGTATGGTTCATCCTTTGCTGCTTCACAAAGTTACATTTGTCAAAAAACCTAAAACGTATGACAAAAGTAAATTTGATGAAGGAACCTTTCGTTGAGATCTTTCTTGACAACGCTAACAATGTGATTGTTGCCAAGTGGATCGGCTTCCTCAAGGCGCAAGACGTGCGCAAAGGTTGTTCGTTTATGACCAAATACATCAAAGAAAACGGCCTGAAGAACCACCTCAGCGACCACCGTCAGCTTAAAGTGCTTTCCAAGGAGGTTCAGGATTACCTCACAATGGAATGGTTCCCGGAAGTTGAAAAAATCGGACTTCGCAAAGTTGGAGCCGTGGTTGCAGAAGATGTGTTTGCTGCGGCTACCGTAAACAAAGTTAACAAGGAAGGTGCCGTAGGAAACCTGAGAATCAACATGTTCGATTCTGAACCCACCTGCGTTAACTGGCTGCTAAACTAACCATTACGTGAACACATCCGCCTTTGATTCTGAATTTCAACAATGGCTGACCCGGACGGAGACCATTGTTACGCTCGATCCGATCGGTTTCGATAACCACATCGACACGCTGCACTCGCTGAATCAGAAAAAGATGACGAAGGAGATCATTCAACTTTTGTATGATCTTCTTCCCCTCCCCGATGCTCTTGAGAATTTCACCTATGAAGAAGCTGTAGCCACCATGCGCGACCTCGGCATTTTTATCGGCATTCTCAAGAAACTGGGAATTGAACCCGTTGAAGTTGTACCCGAGCTTGAATACGTGCTGCTGGTACTCATGGTGAAAACCGATCTTCCCCCACGCGACACCCTCATCCACTACACCTCATGGAACCCTGACGGGTTGCGAATGCGAACGTATACCGGCCTGGCAGACGAGAAATGCCTGATTGAGAGTGTAAAGATGGCTATGCCAGATCTCTTCAGCGCTATCCTTGATCTGCAGAAACTGCACTCCGTTGACATCAGTGATCCCATATTTGCAATCCTGTGCCAGAACGTGCAGGAAAAGATCAGCGGGATGGTGCGCGGGATTGTTCACGCGAAGCGCAATGTGTCTCCAGCCGTTTTTGCAAACGAACTCCGGTTTTACTACGATCCTATCAAAGTTGATTACGGCAAGGATTACATCGGTCCTGGCGCTGTGGAAATGCCCATGTTTGTTTTCGATCACCTCCTGTGGAGCTGCGATTGCAGTGATGAGTACTATTCAAAGTTCAAGGAAGGCTATTTGCTCTATAACCTGAACTTTGTTGGGGAAATCTACTGGAACTTCAAAAACAAACCATCCCTGCTCTCGATTGCCATTGAACGACTCAAAACCAGTGCGGACGCAAGCACGTTGCGATCTGCGTACCAGATCAACCAGTTAGGCACGATACTCAAAAGCTTTCGGATGCCACACAAGAAACTGGCGGAAAATGCATACGCGCACGGTGAAGAACACCATAAAACGAAAGGAAGCGGAGGTTACTCCACGAATATACTGGAGCAAATCCTCGCGCTTCAAAATGAACGGTTCTCAAATCTTCAGCACGCACTTGCCAGTGCGGAGCGCGTGGCGAAGTAAAATGTGTTCAGGTGTTCATGTGCTCAAGTTCGGCCTCAACGAAATTAGTTCTTTTCGGATGAGTAATGTCTGAACGGACGGAATTGAGGCACGCGAAAACCTGAGCACATAAGCACCTGCACACATGAGCACATCTTAGTTGTTCGTCTTCAACTTCACATCCCCGGTTGGTTTGATCATATTTCCGTCAGCATCGATAGCAATGATCTCGCTGAACCCGACTTCCTTCAACCCTGACATGATTTTTTCTTTGTCGCCAACCACAAACCAGGTGAGTTTCTCAGGGCTTACAAGTTGCTTGCTCACCTTGCGGACTTCATCAAGCGTCAACGCGCGAACGTTTTTATCGTACGTCTTGTAGTAATCGTCTGGCAACCCATATTTCACGATCTCTTCAATTGATCCGCTCACGGAGCTATTGGTCTCCCAGCGACCGGGAAGCTGAAGAACGGTGTTATTCTTGGTGCGGTCAAATTCTTCCTGTGTCATCGGTTTATCGCCAACAAACGCTTTGAATTCTTTCATAATCTCCTGCACTGACTCTTTCGTTTTATCGGTCTGTACGGGCGCATACGCAAGCAGCGGACGCTGGCCTTTTGCATCCCACACAAAACTTCCGGCACCATATGACCAATGCTTATCTTCACGGAGGTTCATGTTGAGGCGGGAGGTGAAATCGCCACCAAAAACACTCATCATTGACTCACGTGCAATCTCCGGAACCTTGCCGTAGGGATCCACAAGGTAGCCTACCATGATCACGGATTGCTGCGACTCCGGCTTATCGATCACGTATACCGTGTTCGTTTTAGCTTTTGCGGCAGCCGCCAGATTTTTCTTAGGAACATCTGCGCGCTTCCACTTGTCAAAGCGTTTTTCAAGACCATTGACAAGATCTTTCATTTCGATATCACCAACAACTACCAGGGTTCCGTTGTTTGGTTTGAACCATGTGTCGTAAAACTTGATAATATCTTCGCGGGTAATGGAATTAACCGTTTCAACGTATCCGGTTCCTGTCAACGGGTTGCTGTAGGCGTGCCCTGTTCCATACAGGAATTTTGGCAACGCACGCATGGCCATCTGGAAGGGTTGCGTACCCTCGCGCTTGATGGAATTCAATTGCTGGTCGCGCAGACGTTTAAATTCGTTCTCTGAAAAAGCGGGATTTAACAACACATCGGCATACAAATCGAGTGATGGTTCGAGCGTAAGCTTGAGTGTGCTCATGTAAACATAGGAGGCATCGAGGTCTGAATACGATGAAATACTTCCACCCAACGTTTGCAGCTTGTCGCTGATTTGCAGCGCATCCATCGTCTTGGTCCCTTCGTCAAGAAGGTTGAGGCTTAGCGCGGCTGTTCCAGGCTTTGCATATTGGTCGGCTGCGTATCCTGCATCAAGCACAAGGTTCATCGTTACGTTTGGCGTGTTCTTTCGCTGTGCAAGCACCACCTTCAAACCGTTTTTCAATGTTGACGTTTGCAGGTCAGGAAACGATGATGCAGGCTGCGTGCCAAGGGCAGGGACTTTCGAGCGATCAGCTTCGCTTCCCGTCACCTGGTATGTCGGGAACGGAGTACACACAATGGTATGCTTTCCTGAACTCAGCCAGTCTTTAATTGCTTTGTGAACATCGGCAACGGTGGCTTCAGCAAGGATTTTCAGATCCTGTTTGTATGCATCCGGACTGCCGCCATAGACTTCGAACTCTGCCAGCACGTCTGACTTTCCACCAAAGCCTCCGATGCGTTCAAGTCCCTTGATCATGTTTGCAAAGTATTCTGAACGCACGCGATCGAGCTCAGCCTGGGTAGGTCCGTTCTTGATCAATTCGTCAAGGATCGCGATGGTTGCAGCCTCAACTTTAGCAGGATCATTTCCGGGCTTTACACGAACCTGTGTTGCAAACCGGCCACTGAGTTCCTGTGCATAGTTGTACGCACTCACAATCGTTGCGATCTGGTCTTCATATACCAGTTTCTTGAAGAGGCGTGAGCTCTTTCCGCTGCTGAGGATGAGGCCAGCCAGATCAAGGTAAACTGATTCTTTAGATCCCCACTGTGGTGTATTCCAGTACATGCTCACACGCGCTTCGGTAACAAGGTCCTGGTATGACTGACGCGTATCTTGTGTACGTTTCGCAATGTTTACTTCCGGCTTTGCAAGCGATGGCCCGGCAGGAATGTTCCCAAAGTATTTCTTTACCTTTTCGATCACCTCGTCTGTCTTCACGTCACCGGCAACTACGATCACCGAGTTCGCTGCGCCATAATAGGTTTTGAACCAATCTTTAACATCGTCAAGCGATGCTGCGTTAAGGTCATCCATTGATCCGATCACAGTCCACGAGTATGGGTGCCCGGCCGGATACGAAGCTTTCGTGGCCATTTCCCATTCTCTTCCATAGGGTTGATTCTCACCCTGGCGCTTTTCATTCTGCACGACACCGCGCTGCTCGTCAAGGCGGGCCTGATCGATCACACCAAGCAAATGTCCCATGCGATCAGACTCAAGCCAAAGCAC
The DNA here is from genome assembly GCA_036402075.1 of Chryseosolibacter sp. Taxonomy (GTDB): domain Bacteria; phylum Bacteroidota; class Bacteroidia; order Cytophagales; family Cyclobacteriaceae; genus Chryseosolibacter. The sequence continues at coordinate 29,047 of DASWTP010000066.1, forward strand.
CTGGTCTAGCGCAGCTACAGGAACGTTTTGAAAATAATTTGTACGATCGCTGTTGGTTGTTCCATTGAGATCAGTGGCACCGATCGACTCGAGCGCTTTAAAGTAATCATTGTTAAAGTGTTCGCTTCCATTGAACATCAGGTGCTCGAACAGGTGTGCAAAACCCGACTTACCGGTCTTTTCATTTTTGGAACCTACGTGATACCACACGTTCACCGCCACAATAGGTGCTTTGTGATCTTCATGGACAATGAGGCGTAACCCGTTATCGAGCACAACTTTCTTGTACGGGATATCGATGTTTGCAGGGTTAACGAGTGTTGAAGTCTGGGATTGCGCAGAAAGGACAACGCAAAATCCCAAGAGTAAAAAGAGATACTTTTTCATAAAGGGTGTTTTAAGGGTAACTAATATAGTGGATTACTCCTAAACACGCCAATCAATGGCTTCAAGCTACAAGCTGCGTACAGCTAAATCAATTATCGCTACCCCCACTTGTAGCTTCCAGCCCTTTTTAACGGTCACGCAACGTGATACTCATTTACCCTTTGGGCGTCAATTGACTCTTTCCTGCTGATCGTGTTTCTGCCGTCTGATGTCGCGATTTGCTTTGTTCTGTTTGCGGGCAAGGCGGGCGCGTTCGCCAGCGGTCACTGTGCCATCCGCTTTCGCTCTTCGCTCGGCACGCCTGATGTGGCGTTGTTCTGCGCGAAGTCTGCGCGTTTCGGTCCGGGTAAGTTCGCCTGAGGCGGCTCCCTGCCTGATTCGCGCACGCTGAGTCTGCTGGCGTTCGTCAACAACGGGAGTGCTTTGAGAAAACGTTTTGCCCACTCCTGCCAGGAGCATCAGCAATGCTATAACGATGATTTTTTTCATAATTCTGATGTTTGGGTATTTGACATCAGAACAGAGCAAAGGTTTAAAGCGGCACTGAAGAAATTGCTGCAAACTGTTTTTGCTGCGGGAAACGCACCACAAATTCACTCCCCTTACCTTGTTGGGTAGTGAGCTCGATTTTTCCTTTCAGGCGATCAACCAGAATTTTTACAATCGCAAGGCCAAGGCCATTTGACGTTTCGCCTGCCGTTGGACGTGCACTCAGCTTCTTGAACTTCTTAAACAAAAATTCCTGGTCGTGTGAAGAAAAACCGGGGCCACGGTCTTTTACGCTGATCCAGAAATCATACTCCGTACGATCTGCTGAGATGTCAACAATCGAGTTCTTTGGCGAAAATTTAATAGCGTTCGAAAGCAGGTTGTCAAAGATGCGATCCAGGTATGAGCGATCGGTAAAGATCTCTTCGTTTTCCACACGCTTGATGTTAAGATGAATTCCCTTGCTTGCGGCACGCTGCTGGAACGCCTCTGTTTTCTCAAGGAGGAAATGGCTAATATCGAATGTCGTGTAGTTAGGTTCTACGTTCTCCTCGATCATATGAACGTCAAGCAGGTCGGTGATCAGGTCCAGGCCTGAGCCGGTTGCATCACGCATCATCGCCAGGTAGTTTCGCTGCTCTGGTGTGAGCTTGTTATCCATCTCCATCAGGTAGATCAATCCATCGATCCGGTTCAACGGAGATTTGAGATCGTGTGCTACAATGCTCATCAGCGTGTCTTTCTCGTGATTGAGGTCCGACAACTGTTGGTTGCGTTTTGACAGCTTATCGTTCTGGGTGATGATCTCACCACGCTGCGTTTGAATTTCTTCGTTCTGCTTTAACAGCTTTTCATTGATCGACCTGCGCTTTGTGGCGTTCAACCATTGAAGCAGTCCAACCATTGAGATAAATCCGATGATCACAATCAGGATCAGATTCTGCAATTTCTGCTGTTGAACTTTCGAAGCGATCTTTTCCTGGTCAGCCTTCAACATCGCGTTCTCCTGTTCTTTCCGTTGAATGTCGATTTCAAATTGCAAGCGCTCCACTTGACGGGTAAGGTCGAGGTCCTTAATGGAGTCTTTCAGGATGAGGTATTGATTCTGATGGTTGATACTTCCTGGTGTATCGTGAAGTTTTTCGGAAACCTTCCAGAGGTGGTAATAAGCCTCCATCTTTCCGTTCAGGTCTTTGATGCGGTCGGCAACATCGAGGGCGATCTCAAACTGCTTCCTGGCGCCCATAAGATCATTTTTCTGAAGCAGGATCAACCCCATAGTCTGATAGGCCTGTGGCATCATGCGCAGATTGTTCTTTCTGAGAATGACGTCCATTCCTTCTTTTGAAATAGCTTCTGCTTCCTTCAGCCGCCCCTTAGCCAGGTAACTCTCCGCCAGGTAGGTCTTGATTTCCGCCAGGTTGATTTCATCGTTGATCGTGTGACCTGTAGAATCCGCCATCCTCAGGTAATGGATCGCCTTCTCCGGGTTGTTCGAATCCTGGTAGTGGCGAGCCAGATAAACGAGTGCTGACATGATGTCTCGCGGATTTCCTAACGCGAGTCTGATTTCATATGCTTTTAAATAATTCTCTTCGGCATTCTCATAGTCGCGCTGACTCTTGTAAAGGTTCGCCAGGCTCTGATACGTGTAAGCAACACCTGAAGAATCATTGATGGCGGTGAAAATTGACCGGGCTGTTACAAAGTAGTCGTACGACCGTGAAAGGATTCCCTGCTCATAGAACAACCTCCCGATGTTATTATTAGCATGCGCGATTTGTAGTGAGTCATTCTGCGAGGTGGCAATCTCAAGCGCTTTCGAATAGAATTCAAAGGCTTTAAGGCGCTCTCCCTTATAGTTCTGCGCTATCCCAAGCACGTTTACCGCCCTGGCAAGGCCTTTCGTGAGCTTAAGTTTGAGACCGAGATCATAGGCAATTTCACTATAATATATCGTGCTGTCGGGATAAGCAAACCGGTACTCCCAGGCAAGGTCGTTTAGCGCATTGTAGCGTTGCTCACTTTCTTGCGTTGGAAGCGTTAACTTGATTTTTTCAATTAATTCCAGGTTTTGAGAAAAGGCCGACAAAGGCAAAAACAGCCACAAATAGAGGAAAAAACGATACTGCTTCACAGGATTCAGCCTTCTGGGGGTATGGGTTAGACAAAAGTACAAAATCCCTTAACGACTTTTACAACTCAGGGTTCTACGATTTTGCTGTCCGGCTGCCTCTTATCGCTCTTCAAAATTCAGATCACGACCATAAGTTTCATCAATAGCCCGCAAAGCGATAAAAGCGATGATAATGGTACATAGCCCTACAGCGAGCGCTCCGTAAATAATTCCGCGGTTCAGTGCCTCCGCGTGTCCCACAAGTGGCGCATAATGTTCGGTTATTGAGTCGCGTAAAAATTTAAAAAACAAGGTAAGTGGGATCACGGTGCCACGGATAAAATTCGGAACGGAGGTGGCCACAGTCGAGCGAAGGTTTGTTCCAAATTGCTCTGCCGCGATCGTCACAAACAATGCCCAGTAGCCAATGCCGAAGCCCAGAATGAAACATGTCACATAGAAAAAGTCGGTCGATTTGATCGGTGAAAACAGATACAATAGAACAAACAAAAGCGTAAGTACGATAAAGAGCGTTACCACTTTTTTGCGTGAACCGATCCGCTGGCTTAAAAAACCGCTAGAAAGATCCCCAAGAGCGAGTCCAAGGTAGCTGTACATAACCGCTTTACCCGCGGAGTTGACGCCCGGAATCGAAAGCGCACCGGCAAACTCAGGTGAGAACGTGATGAGAATTCCGATGGCATACCAGATTGGCAGACCAATAAAGATGCATCCGATAAAGCGTTTGAATCGAATTCTATTTTCAAAAAGCTGCAAGAAATTTCCACGCGGAATCTCCTTTGTTTTTGTTTTTAAAAACAGTCCTGACTCGAACACACTGATACGGGCGACCAAGAGAAGTATACCCAGCCCCCCTCCAATAAAATACGCGACTTTCCAATCAAAAATATCAGCAACAAAATTAGCGAGTACCGCACCCAATACGCCAACACCCGCAACAATAGCAGTTCCATATCCACGCAAGTGGGTAGGTAACGTCTCCGAAACCAGGGTTATCCCTGCACCTAGTTCGCCTGCAAGTCCGATTCCTGCGATGAACCTGAGTATCTTATACTGTTCTACTGTTTCAACAAACCCATTAGCGATATTGGCCAGTGAGTACAGTAAAATCGATCCGAATAAAACCGACAGTCTGCCTCGTTTGTCGCCCATGATTCCCCAGACGATTCCACCAAGAAGCAGCCCGCCCATTTGAACCTGGAGTAATACTTCCCCCTGTGTAAAAAGCTCTGACTCGGGAACACCTAACGAAATCAAACTCGGCCGTCTCACAATGCTGAAAAGCAGCAAGTCGTAGATGTCAACAAAATACCCTAGTGCGGCAACAATTACTGGAAGACTGAATAGCTTTCGGAGGTCAGAATTATTCATGTGAGCGGAATTCTTCCAAGTTTACACGTTCGAGAGCAGAATGCAAAAAGCTTAAAGCATAAAGCATAAAGCGTAAAGCAAAAAGCAAAAAGCTTAAAGCGTAAAGCAAAAAGCGTAAAGCAGAAAGGAGACCCAGTGATCCCCGAATTCAACTAAAGACCCCAATAACTTTTCCGAGTACCTAGCTCCCAGCTACCCGGTCTTCCAGGCACCCTTCCCTCTGTCCTTCCCGTCCGTCACATTCCTTGGCGGAAATTCATAAATTAACATTAAATCGTTCCCTAAACCTAAACCTTTCACTATGAGAAGTTCTCTCTTCTTATTTATACTCATGCTTATGTCGGCTTCCGGCATAGCGCAAAAGAAAAACACGTCAAGCCCGCCTTCCATCGATGCGAAACTTTACAATGGAATGGAGTGGCGGAACATCGGGCCGTTCCGTGGCGGTCGTTCTGCGGCCGTGACCGGGGTGCCGGGCAAGCCCAACCTGTATTACTTTGGTTCTGTTGGCGGTGGTGTGTGGCGTACAACCGATGCCGGCAATACATGGGAGAATATTTCAGACGGTTTTTTTGGCGGATCGATCGGATCAATTTCCGTTAGCCAGTGGGACAACAACGTAATCTATGTAGGCGGTGGCGAGGTGACGGTCCGCGGAAACGTGTCGTATGGGTACGGCATGTGGAAATCACAGGATGCCGGGAAGACATGGAAGTCGGTTGGATTAAAAGACTCGCGTCATATTGTTCGGATCAGTATTCACCCGAAAAATCCGGACCTGGTATACGCGGCCGTGCTGGGTGACCTTTTCAAATCATCCGAGGAGCGAGGCGTGTATCGGTCGATGGACGGTGGGCAGACGTGGAAGCGGATTCTCTTCGCTAACGCGGATGCCGGGGCTGTAGACCTGTGCATGGACCCAAACAACCCGAGAATTTTGTTCGCTTCAACATGGCGCATCAGGCGTACACCTTACTCACTTGAAAGCGGAGGAGCGGGATCAGCACTCTGGAAATCTACCGATGGCGGAGACACCTGGGAAGACCTGTCGAAGAATGAAGGGCTGCCGAAAGGCATCTGGGGAATTGTAGGCGTCTCCGTTTCTGCGGTGAATTCGAACAGGATCTACAGCATCATCGAAAATGAAAATGGTGGCGTATATCGCTCAGACGATGCCGGAAAAACATGGCGCAAAATGAACGATGACCGCAATCTGCGGCAACGCGCCTGGTACTACTCGCGCATTTATGCCGACACAAAAGAAGAAGATATCGTTTACGTAATGAATGTGTCGTACCATAAATCAAAGGATGGTGGCAAAACGTTCCAGGCGATGGAGGCCAACCATGGCGACCATCACGATCTCTGGATTGCACCCGAAGACAATCAGCGGCAGATCATTGCTGACGATGGCGGTGGTCAAGTGACATTTGATGGAGGAGCAAACTGGTCAACGTACGAAAATCAGCCCACGGCACAGTTCTACCGCGTCATTACCGATAATCATTTTCCATACAGGATCTACGGAGCTCAGCAAGACAATTCAACCGTTCGGATCCTTCACCGCACCGATGGATCTGCCATCACCACGAAGGACTGGGAAGATACTGCGGGAGGTGAAAGCGGTCACCTGGCCGTTGACCCCACAGACGAAGATGTAGTCTATGGAGGCAGTTATGACGGTTACCTCACGCGCAAAAACCACCGCACAGGAGAGGAACGCAGCATCAACCCGTGGCCCGACAATCCAATGGGCTCAGGAGCAGAGGGTGCCAAGTACCGCTTCCAATGGAACTTCCCTATTTTCTTTTCTCCACACGATCCAAAGAAAGTGTATGCTGCCTCGCAACATCTTCATGCCAGCACAAACGGAGGCGAGAAATGGGAATTGATCAGCCCCGACCTCACAACGAATGATACGTCAAAAATGAAGTCATCGGGTGGACCGATCACTAAAGACAATACAAGCGTAGAATATTACTGCACTATTTTCGCTGCAGCGGAATCGCCTTATGAAAAAGACGTTATTCTCGCGGGATCCGATGACGGAATTCTCAGCCTGACACGCGATGGCGGAAAAAAATGGGAGAAGATCACGCCTCCGATGATGCCGCAGTGGAGTATGATCAATAGCGTTGAGTTCGATCCATTCGTGAAAGGTGGCGCCTATATCGCAGCCACGCGTTACAAACTTGGTGACTATAAGCCATACATGTATAAGACAAAAGACTATGGCAAAACGTGGACCGCGATTACAAACGGCATTGATCCAGGTCACTTCACCCGCGTGGTGAGGGCGGATCCAAAACGCCAGGGCATTCTGTATGCAGGCACGGAGTCAGGCATGTACATTTCCTTCGATGATGGCGCAAGCTGGAGAACCTTCCAATTGAATCTTCCGGTTGTTCCGATCACCGACCTCACGATAAAGAACGACAACCTGATCGCAGCAACACAAGGAAGAAGCTTCTGGATCATAGACGACCTCACGCCTCTTCACCAGCTTGGCGAAAATGTGTCGGCCGCGTCACCGTTCCTGTTCAGACCGATGCCAAGTTACCGGATGCCCGGAGCGCAACGAAGAACGCCTTCCAAGACAGAAGGACAGAATCATCCTGGCGGTGTAATGATTCACTTCTTCCTTCCGGATACCACCAAGACCAAGGCCAGCCTTGAATTTTTTGAAACAAATGGAACGCTGATCAAGAAATTTTCTACGAAGCCCGACAAAAAGGCGAAAGAACAGGAGATGAAAATCAAACCTGGTCTAAACCGTTTTGTGTGGGACATGCGATACGCTGACGCGGAAGGATTTGAGGGACTGATCATGTGGGCGGCCCGACTTACTGGTCCGAAAGCCATTCCAGGAAAATACAAAGCGAAACTGATCGTGAACGACAAACCTTACGAAACCGACTTTGAAATCATTAAGGATCCTCGCACCTCGGGCACACCGGAAGACATGAAAGCGCAGTTTGATTTCCTTATCCAGGTGCGCGACAAACTTTCCGAAACAAACAAAGCAATCAAAAAGATCAGGACGGCCCGCGATCAGATCAACCGGGTTACCGAGCCTATGAAGGGCAAGGATGAAATGAAAGACGTGCTGGACCTGGCCAAGGCGATCAACAACGATATGAAGAAGATCGAGGAAACCTTATATCAGACAAAAAACAGAAGTGGCCAGGATCCGCTTAACTTCCCGATCCGTTTGAACAACAAGCTTGCAGCCCTTGCCGGGGAAGCAGACGGCAGTGACTACAAGCCGACCGAGCAGGTGCGTGCCGTGTATAACGAACTGGTTGGAAAGATTGACACGCAGTTGAATTTATTAAACTCAATCTTCAACGAACGGATCCCAGCGTTTAACAAAGTCATCAAGGAAAAGAGCATCGATGCAGTGACCTTCAGCGAGTGATTGATTTTTTTTACATCTCATAAGAGGGAATCGAAAAACGGTTCCCTTTTTATTTTTTCGGCTTTTTAGAAAACGGTTCGAATACCTTACATCGTCAATTTGATACCTGCGGCAGGTGTTTGGCTCAACGGGAACCATATGCGCACAACGACTTGATCGTCATGCAGTTTTCTTTCCTCAAATGAGTGTATTCATACGCGGGGCCCACGGGAAATACCCACATTTGATGATTGTTGCAATGGCCTGGCCATGCGTATCATTACACTTGAAATACTCCTGATTCATTAACCTAATACCTGGAAGACATGAAAAAACATGTACTATTTGTTGGCTTTTTATTTCTAACGTGCACCGTATGGGCACAAAACAAAACGTTGGGCGTTGGTGTAGCCACACCAAATTCGAACGCAGCCCTTCACGTTGAATCACCTACCGGAAACCAAGGTTTCATCCTACCTCGTCTTACAACTGCCCAGCGCACGGCCACCGGCTTCACCAGCGTGCTCGGAGCCGGAGACAATGGCTTGATGGTGTATGATACAAACCTCAAAACGATCTATATCTGGGATGGAGCGATGTGGAAAACCAGCGCGCAGGTTGCAGGCGGACCAAAGCTGACGTATCCTTATGTGGATACCATCGCTACAGCACCCAACAACTCAAACCTGATGAGACTGCTGTACGCAGGCTCTGCAACAGAAAATGTTGGTGTTGCCCATTTCGAAAACCTGAATCCGAACAACGGCTTTTCAGCAATCTTCGGAAGAACGAATAGCGCTACGAATGGCGTTGCAGACTTCGTTGTCAACAACACCTCGAATAACAATGACGCGCTTGGCGTTACAACGAATGGTCTGGGCACCGCTGCGAGATTTAACGTCAACAATGCGTCAAACCAATCTGCAGCCCTGCATGTAAGTACTAACGGTACCGTTGGCGCGACTGCAGTAAACTCTGCTGCAATACTTGCGGAAACAACTTCCGCGTTTTCCGCGATCACTGCGCTCATTCCAACCAGCGCAGCGCAAAGCAATGCGATAAGCGGAATTACAAAGTCAAGCGATCCGGGAAGCTGGGCAGGATATTTTTCAGCCGAAACAGGAACTGCAGTTTATGGCACTACAAACAGTAACGTTGGAGGAGCATTAGCACCTGTTGGCGTTTATGGAGAAGCAAGGGGAACAGGTTCGGTTGGTGGAGCATTCTGGGTTCAAAATGCTTCAAATAACTTTCCAGCACTGTATTCAAATACGATCGGAATCGGTCCTTCGCTTTCAGCCAATATCAATAATGGCTCAAACGCCTCACCTGCTGTGGTTGCCCGGACAAACGGCACAGGTGCGGCAGGTGTTTTCGAACAAACCAATACGGGCGTTTTTGCTCCTGCACTGCAGGGACGCACCGATGGATTGGGCGCGGCCATTGCTGGAACTGCAACAGCAAACTCAACAAATGCGAACGCAGCTGAATTTGTTGTCGCGAATGCTGCGAACCCTCGCAATGCCGTGAGAGCAGAGACCGTGGGTACGGGTATCGCTGGACATTTCATTAACAACAACGGGGCAAACAACAGCCCGGCTCTCCTTGGAACAACCAATGGTGGTGGCGCAGCAATTCAGGCCGAGACATCTTCAGGTTTCACAGCGCTCTGGGCAAGACGAATGGGTTCATCAAACGGTAACGCGGGTGTTTTCGATATTTCCAGCGCGACCAACACTTACCCTGCACTACAGGCAAACACGATTGGAACCGGTGCCGCAGGTAATTTTCAGATCAACAATGCTTCCAGCAACGCGCCTGCGCTTTATGCTCAGACAAACGGTCCCGGATCAGGAATCTCTGCAGACAACACAAGCACTGGTGATGCCATTGCGGCTATCAAATCTGGACCGAGCGGAAGCGCTGGCAATTTCCAGATCAACAACGGAAGCAACAATGCGTCTGCGCTTTTCGCCATGACTACTGCCGGCAACGGTTCTTCTATCGGAGCAATCAACAGTGGAAACGGAAACGCGCTCGCGATCTTCAGCGGTGGTGTAAGACTTTCAGTCGCGTCAATTTCGACAAGCCCGATCACAACTCGTGCGGTCGCCTACCTGATCACTGCAGGTGCAACTACCTTTACCTTTGACGGAACGGTAACGATGAACGAAGGAGACACCTTCTACTTCTTCAACAGCACGGGTAGCAACGTAACTGTGGCTGGTGCTACGGTAACCGCGGGCACTGGAAGAACCTTCATTTACATGGGTGGCGCGCTAAGAGCGTTCTAATTCCAACGCTTACCTTAAAAAGTACATATGAAAAAACTTACGGTCATAACAACGATGCTAATGCTTTTAGCAGCTGGTGTCAAGGCCCAGTTCATAACGAACGATGGAATTGCCATCCGGAACTCAGCGCTGCTCACGACCAATGGCGAATGGCAGAATGCACCCGGCACGAACATCGTCAACAATGGCATCATAAGAACCAGTGAGGCATTCACTAATAGCGGAACTCTTGATGCCACCAGCACCGGTGGATTCGTACTAAACTTCAGCTCGGATAAAAACTTTCTGCCGGGAGGGTCATCGATGGGTTTCCTTACAAAAGATGGAGCAGGTACGGCAATCGTTATGTCAACAGTCGCAGTTAAAGACAGCCTTTTGCTGAAAAACGGACTGATCCAAATGTCAAACGCTACTGACACGCTGGCCGTGCGCGCTGGCGCGCTCGTTGCTGCATCCACCAATTCGTATGTGGAGGGAATGGTGGCACGTGCCGGAACTGGAAATCTGTTTTTCCCGATCGGGCGCGGCTCGGAGTACCTTCCACTCACAATCCACAAAGCGTCTGCAAAGAAACTTACCGCCTGGGTTACATTAGCCCCTCCGGCCTATACCGCAGGACCTGGCGTTGATGCGTTAATTGCGTTCCCGTACGCATGGAAAGTGATTGAACAAACCAATGCGGATACCGCAGCGTATATCGAAGTGAATTATTCGAGCTCCCTGCCAGTGGTTGCTAATCCGATCATTGTGCGCGAGATTCCCGGCCAGCAGTTTGCCAGCATGGGCGCCCGCCTCATTGTAAATAACGCAGGGCGTGTCACGGTGAGAAGCTACTCGCGCGGAACGAAGGGATTGTTCACCGTGGGCCGTGGCTTCCCAAGCGATTTCAAAACAGACTCGCTCGCCCTTGTTGCTCTCTACAACGCAACCGGAGGAACGCGTACTCCCGCGCAAGGTGGCTGGACAACGAAAACGAACTGGCTCTCCGGGGAGGTCGACACCTGGTTTGGAGTCACTGTTACCGGGCAAAGCATTACGGCAATTAACCTCTCGAACAATAAACTATCGGGTGAGGTGCCCGATCAGCTTGTTGATATCCTATCGCTGCAAAATGTAAACCTCTCCGCAAATGCCTTGACCGAAATTCCGGTCTTCACGGAGAATCCGGAAATCCAGGCGCTGAATGTATCGAACAACAAACTCACCTTCGAGTCGCTTGAACCGAACGCTGGCGTGCCTGGGCTCAGCTACATGACGCAGGCAGACTTTGGCACAGCGAGAGATGAGTCGGTTGCGGTAGGCAGTGCAGTTTCCTTCGAAGCTAATGCAGGCGGATCGGGAAGTGTTTATCAATGGAAACGGAATGGAGTGGCAGTGCCAGGGGCGAACGCCCCCATTTACAACGTGTCGGCTATTGGCAAGAGTACCATGGGTGAATATGTTGCTGAAGTAACAAACCCCTCGCTGCCCGGATTGGTGCTGAAGTCGGCACCATTGAAAACTCTTGCCCATGCGGATGTGAAAGGAAAGCTTCTGCTTTCAGAAACCGAACCCGCTACGGCCGGAACGATGCTCCTGTACAAAGTGCAGAATACAAAATTTGAAGTTACCGATACAGTCTTCCTTGCTGCAGATGGCAGTTATTCGTTTGAAAAGGTTATTCTCGATGACTATCAGATCAGGGGATTTGCAGACACACTCGTCCATGCCCGCGCTTTGCCCACCTATTACAAAAGCACCATTTTCTGGGAAGAAGCGGATACGCTCTTCCTTGAAAACAATACCAACAACCTGAACATCCTTTCCGCGCTCGAGCCTCTCCCACCATCAGGGCGCGGGGTGATCACCGGAACGTTTGAAGAGGATGTGCCGGACGGACAGGGCGGTAGAACAAAACTTCCAAAGCCTGTTCGCCAGGCTGGTGTAAGCGCGAGACGTGTGCAAGGAAGTGGCCGTGGTCAGGAGGAAGTGCTCGTGCTTGTGGCCTACGTGTTCACGGATGAGAACGGTCAATTCACACTACCCAACCTCGCTCCCGGAACCTATCGGCTAAACATTCAATACCCGGGCTACCCGATGGACCCTTCTTCTGACATCACGCTGGTGATTGGTGAAGGACTGCAATCCCAGGTTACGGTTGACGCAAAAGTGCAGGACGGAAAAATCAACGTCAAGAAGCGCGTAATCACTGACCTGTATGATGCGGAGAAGTTCCATGTCCGACTATATCCAAACCCGGCAATCGACTACATCAACTTGTACTTTGATGAGGAGGTGAAAGGCCGCACAGTGGAGGTGACATCCATCAACGGAAAGCGAATGGTAGACCAGCTCGCGGAAGGCAAAGAAGCCAGCGTGAACGTTCAACCACTAAACCGTGGCATTTATTTCCTTCGCGTTAAGCAGCAAGGAATCGCAGTGAAGACACTAAAAGTAGTTCTCGAATAATTTGATGAGTATGAAAAAACCGACAATACTGATTTCGCGCCTGTGCCTGGTGATAACCCTGGCCGCGTTGGGATTCCTAGTGAGCTGTAAGCCGGATGAGCCTACACTTACGCCTGAGCAGAAAGTAACGAAGATCCTGACAGAGAATGGCGGAACCTGGACGCTGCCATCGGTGGCGGGAGTCACCGTTGATGGTCTTGATGTAACCCAGGACCTCTTCGCTGGATTTTCAATCACATTCGGGGAAGGAACATTGACCACCACGGGCACAACGCCTGTGTGGCTCAGACAGGATACCTGGTCCTTTAAGGACGAGTCTGCTACCGTGATCATCCGTGGACAGGATAACAAAGAGATTACAATCTCCGAAATCACAGACAATCAACTCGTACTCACGCTCGAATGGGAGTATGACACCTTCGAAGGCGGCCGTGCCAAATCGATTAAGGGCACGCACCAGTTCACGATGGAAAAGTAAAAAAATCATCGACTCAAGATCAGGTCCAAGCCGGTGCGATAACTGCCCCGGTTTGGACTTTTTTATTCCCATCCTCTGCCTGCAGATTACCGGCAATTGCAGTTATAGAATTTTTTCAACGTCAGATCTTCAAGAAGCAGGTGATTCATAAACCTGCCCTCCTTCCATATTCCACACCATTGGTGGTTACCAAGCAAGGAATATTGTGAGATCAGGTATTTGATAAATTCATGCCTGTCTTTGTATACATCGAGTTGAAGCGTGATGTACAGCTTGCGTGCCTCCGGGTCGAGATCACGATGATCAGCCACGGGCTTCAACAGGTTTCTTGCTGTTTCAAGCTCGTCAAATGCTGAATAAAAGAAAGCAAGCTTGGTCCGCTCGTCCATTGTCAGCTTGTTGTCATCGGGGTGATACAACGCCTTGATCCGTGAAACATGCTGAAAGATTTCTTTCGGCAATATAGGCCCATACAACGTGTTGATCATTGAGGTTGTATAAAACCGCTGCATTGAATCGATGACCACCTGAGGAATATTTTGAGTTCGCGCAAGGGAGAGAAACCGCGGAAATTCCTTTAAAGCGTAATAGGCACTCATGTCATCGCGCTCTCCACGCCTGCATGAAATACGTTTCAACTTGCGAAGTAAGAATTCTGATTTGCGGTATGCAGTGCACGAAAATTTGGTTGTATCCAGCATTGATGATAATTGGTTCACACCAAAATAATTCCTGTAGATCAAGGCGAGGTTGTTGTACACGAGCTGACTCCGCAGCCTCCCAGGAAAATACTTTGTTTCCCGAAATGTGCGTAATTGGTGATAGAATAGCTGGTCGCTGATATTACCCCGTACTGTGTAGTTAAACGTAAGGTTATGATACCGAAAGACCGGATATCGCTCATCATAAACAATCGGCAGGGTGTCACTTTTGCGATTCGAAATAATTTCTCCGTACGCCCTCAGCTGGGCATCTTCGAGGCCTGACACTTCAGAGGCTGGATTGTCAGCACTTGCCTCAAAGGATTGTCTTTTATTGTAGTAAGCCTCTAATGCACTCAAAGATGGCAGGGCGATTAGGCTATCACGCCTGACTTGCATTTTGAAAAGCGTGAATCGCTGTTCGTCCAGGAGACGCGAAATAACACTGTCGTTTGTGTGTGTATTCACATAACGTCTAAGTTCCCTTTTATCAAGTTTCGACAGGTGCGATAACTTGTGTGCTTCAATTTGTCTCTGGAAAAGTTGCCATTGCTCCTTGCTGGAAAGCGTGGGCACAACCGTGACAGTATCGAGGAAGGGTTTGACCACCGCCATAAACGTATTTGCGCGTTGCCGTGCGAGCTCCTGGTTTGCCAGCATCTCACCTTCTATACTGGCAAACGCATAGGCATCAATCTTCACAACTTTTCCCCTGATCGTGTTTAAATCGTTCACCAATTTCCAGCTGGTCGTGCTGTCGATGTCGATTTCCCCGGCCGGATAGAAAACTTTCACGGTAAGCGTATCTGTCCTCGTCTGCTTGAAGAATTTTTCTTTCCGGTCACTAACGATGAAACTGTTCCTAAATGGCAGCTCCGGCAACGGTGCAAACAAAAGGTCAGATGGGAGGCCCATTGGCGTTGTGTAGGTCACCAGCCTCTTTTTATGGACGAGAAAAATATTTGCGCCAGACCCAGCCCCGATCGGGTATATAAACTTCTTCTCACGCTTGTAGATCCTTACGATCCGAAGGTCGAGAAATACTTTGCGCGGACTTGCTCTTCTGCTATAGCGAAGCAATTGACGTCTATAGACAGGCCGATCGAGTTCACCATTTAATGCATGGAGGCCGTTGCGCCTGTTGCGCACCCGATCAAATTCCACTGCGCCACTATCGAATTGAGCTAACGGTACCCATTCAACGGCTAGCCCCGCCCTCCTTCCTTTAAATGCTTTTTTTGCGACTTTATATGAACCAGTTAAGTGACCGTTGATACCTCTGAGCCTTAAGAAGGCCCTTATGGCACGCGTATTTTGTTTTGTTTGAGGATCCGTGTGCCTAAGCCCAAACGGAAGTTTCCGCTCGGGCGTACGTAGCAATTCGACTGAATGGTCCGGTTGATCATTACTCCCTGCAAATTCTGCAGCGTAACCAAAAACCTGCACTGCAACAACCCGTCTGCTTTGCGGGTCATAGGCCAGCGCTAAGGCTGAGGTATTGAAGGCTTTTTGAAGAAGATTCCTATAATGCAGCGGGGAAGCTTTCCAGAGTTGGGCCAGTGCTGTTGCTGTTGCCGAATACGAGTACGTACTTAACTTCTTTCCTTTGCTGGTCATTTCTACACCAAGGGTCACAGAAGCCAGATTCTCTCCGACCTGGCCATATACAAATCCACCATGCAACTTTACCCGCATGGATGGTGTAGCTCGTTCACGGCTCCTCTGCTCGTGTGATAGCTTCCCTTCGTGAATGAGATACACGGCATGATCTATTGCGGCTCGATACAAGACATCATCCCAGGCAAGCAAAGCCGTTTTTCGGTTTGCCCTAAGCATATTAACAGCATCAAATGTTCGTCTTTCCAGCAATCGCAGGTCCGGATTCTTCGGGTCGAGGTCGCGGTTGATTTGCGCGCAGGCGGGATAGCCCGCTGCAATCAGAAACAAAATCAACGTTAACCTGAGCATTTTTTACCTACGATGTTAACTGACACGGAATTCCATAACGACAAGAAAAATTCAAATTCAGCAATGCTCTGGCCAGCGCGAAACACAACTTACATCTCGAAAATGTGCCAAAAGAAACGCCCCACATTGCTATGGGGCGCTATTTACTTTTTACCTATAAAGTAGTACAGGATTGGCCCTAGCACGGGCAGGAATACCACGGCAATGATCCACAAGATCTTCTTCTCCGTGTCTTTATTGCTCTTCACAATGTCAATGATCACAATGATATCAATGACAAGTATTAGAAATGATATCAGCCTTCCCATAGGTTAATTGGATTCAAGAATTTTAAAAAGCTCGTCCAGGTCAGGAGTAATGATAATTTCGGTTCTGCGGTTTTTCTGTTTGTTCTGCGCATTATCGTTTGCCGCCAACGGCACATACTCACCCCGGCCCGATGCCGTAACCTGCTGCGGTGATACGCCTGCCTTTGTCAGGATCTTCGTGATGGAAGTTGCACGCATCACACTCAGGTCCCAGTTGTCTTCCATGTACGTAGACTTTTTTGAAACCGGTACATTGTCTGTATGACCTTCAACCATAATGTTGATGTCCTTCTGGTCTTTGATCGCTTTCGCCAGCTGTTGCAATGCAGTAACGCCTTTTGCGTCAACCACGATACTTCCGCTACCGAAAAGCAATTGCTCAGCCAACGAAACGTATACCTTCCCGTTCTTCACTTGCACGGTAATATCATTCTCTTTAAAATTCAGGAGTGCATTTGTGATTTTGCTTTTCAGTTCCTGAACGGCCTTGTCTTTATTAGCAAGAACCGTTTCCAGCTCCTGCACCTTCTTTTCGCGCTCCGCAAGGCTGTTGCTCAACGAATCATTTATTCTGCGGGTGCGCGTTAAATTTTCCTGGATGGAGGCCAGCTGCTCCTGTTGTTGGGCAATGTCGCGGTTCAGCTTGCCACTGCTCGTCATCAGGTTCTTATAATACGTGTTGAGTTGAGCATGCTCTTTTTCAAGCGAAGCAAGTTTCTGACTTGTGTTCCGCACATCAATGCCAAGCTTTGTGGTGTCGTCTTTCAGTTTCTTTAACTTTTCATCCAGATCTTTAAGATCATTGTTCGCTTTGTCAAGTCGCGCATTTTTGTCGGCAAGGTCCGCCTCCATACTCACTTTTTGAGCAAGCAGGTCATCATACTTCTTCCGGGTGACAACACAAGACGAGAGCATCACCAGAAGAACAATTGCCAGTAGGGTTCTATTCATAAATCAACTGTGTAGAATTTTCCGAAAAATAGGGATTTCTATCATATTCCTTCCTCCGGTTTTGGTGAGGTATAGCAAAATCGACTCAACTTTTATACTACTTCACGCATCGTAGCGTTAACTTGCTACCTAACCTCTCTATGAAAGCAGTTTACCTTCTCCTTTCCGTTTTGGCATTCCATCAGGGTTTTGGCCAAAAGTTTACCTTAAGCGGTACCGTTAAAGACCAAAACACAGGCGAGAACCTGATCGGTGCCAGCATCTATAATCTCAAATCGCAGCAAGGAACTACATCAAACACCTATGGCTTTTTTAGCCTGACGCAAGCGAAGGACTCTGCATTGCTTCGAATCTCGTATGTAGGCTATGAAGCCGCATTCCTAAAATTTGCCTTGACAAAAGATACCGTTGTAAACATAGGACTGACCAGCGGCACAACACTGAAAGAAGTGGTGATCTCAGGAACAAGCGAAGACCGCATCCAGGAAACCACGCGCATGGGCACGATTGATGTGCCGATCACACAGATAAAATCAATGCCCGCCCTTATGGGAGAAACAGATGTCTTAAAAGTGCTTCAGCTTTTGCCTGGTGTTCAGGGCGGCACCGAAGGAAGCAGTGGCTTGTACGTTCGCGGTGGCGGGCCAGACCAAAACCTGATTCTCCTTGACGGTGTTCCGGTATACAACGCCTCTCACTTGTTCGGATTCATTTCCGTATTCAACGCAGATGCCATCAACCACGTTGAACTGATCAAAGGCGGATTCCCCGCACGCTACGGAGGGCGCCTGTCAAGCGTGATCGACATCAGCATGAAAGAAGGCAATAACAAGGAGCTGAAAGGCGAAGGCTCCATTGGCCTGATTGCCTCACGCGTTACCATCGAGGGCCCGTTGGTGAAAGATAAGACATCCTTTATTGTTTCCGCCAGAAGAACCTACATTGACTTGCTGGCACGTCCACTGATCAAAGCGCAGACACGCGGTGACGAAACGGTTGGATACTACTTCTACGACCTCAACACCAAGATCAACCATAAGATCAACGAAAGCAATCGAATTTACCTGAGCGCCTACATGGGCGATGACCGCGCATACGCCCGGACAAAAGGCTACTACGTGAACAACAATGAACGAAACGAGTACAAAGATGAATTCGGACTCCGGTGGGGAAATATCAGCACCGCGGTGCGCTGGAACAAGATCATCAACAACAAACTGTTCAGCAACCTTACTGCTACGTATTCCCGATATCGGTTTAATATCTTCGCAGAGTCTGAAGAAAAAATCACGACACCGACATCCACAAAAAAATATTTCTACAAGGACCAATACATCTCAGGCATTCGCGATTTCGCTTTAAAACTGGACCTGGACTATATCCCGAATCCATCGCACTACATCAAATTCGGAGGACAAGCCATCAACCACCTCTTTACACCGGGCGTGTATAGTTATCGCGGGGAAGAAGGGGCCGACACAACCTTTGGAGCAAAACGAATTTACGCCCAGGAATTTTCTGCCTACCTGGAAGACGATTTCATGATCTCGCACAAGCTCAAAGTAAATTTCGGTGCTCACGTTTCTGGCTTTATGGTCGGAAAAACGTTCTATCATTCCCTCCAGCCCAGAGTCGCAGCACGCTACCTGATCACACCTTCACTGTCCTGGAAAGGTTCGTTCGCGACCATGACCCAATACATCCATCTGCTGACAAATGCTGGCCTCGGCTTACCTACAGACTTATGGGTTCCGTCAACCGATCTTATTGCTCCCGAGCAAAGCATGATCGCCTCCACAGGGCTCGCGCAAAATCTTGGCAATACTTATGAACTCACCGTTGAGGGATATTACAAGAAGATGAAAGGATTAATTGAATACAAAGACGGTGCGAATTACCTGAATATCCAGGACGACTGGCAACAGAAAGTCGAGGTGGGTAATGGAGAAAGCTACGGAGCCGAATTTTTCCTCCACAAGAAAACAGGGAAAGTAAACGGATGGCTGGGTTATACGCTCTCGTGGACAAACCGGATGTTCCCGAACCTGAATGAAGGCAAGACTTTTCCCTACAAGTACGATCGCAGGCACGATGTTGAAATCGCTATTGCGTATGAACCGAAAAAGAACCGTGAATTTGCGCTCACCTGGGTCTACGGAACTGGAACAGCGCTGTCGCTGCCTAAGTCAACGTATGAAGATTATGAGGATAACTTTGGGTACTACAACCGTGGCAACAGCATACAATTCTACGAAGGAAGAAACAACTACCGGATGCGAGCCTATCATCGGCTTGACCTCAGCTACACCACCACAAAGCAGACTAAGTTTGGTGAGCGCTCGTGGAGCATTGGTGTTTACAACGTCTACAGCAGGCGTAATCCCTTTTTTATGGAAGTTGGCTACGATCGGGATGGGAACAAGAAATTTATTCAGTACAGCTTGTTTCCGGTTATTCCATCCATCGCTTACCGTTTCAAATTTTAACGTCACACACCTATGAAAAAATACATTGCTTCATTTCTCCTACTAACGTTGTGTGCGTGCGAACTTGTCGTTGATGTTGATATACCAATTGAAAAACGAAACCTGGTGCTAAGTTCTTTTTTCAATCCCGACAGCACTTGGAAAGCCAAAGTTTCCCTTAGTCGTCACATCCTGGACGAAGCACCCTACCCCTTTGTGAGCGATGCAATTGTAGTTGTGTTTGAAGGCGAGAACGCTATTGACACGCTGGAACATGATTCGCTCGGTTACTATCGGTCGGCTGATGAAGGCCCAAAACCCGGAAAGAGCTACTCCATCCGGGCAGTTACATCCGAACACGGTACCGCGAGCGGTTCGTCCTTCTGCCCGCAGATCGTGCCCGGACAATTTTCATCACTACAAACCAGTGTAGGTGAATTTGGGCAACCAGAATATTCTTTCACGATCACATTCACGGATCCAGCCGGAAAAGATTTTTACCAGGTAATGGCCATTGGCGAGTACCGATACACAAATCCGTACACAGGCCAGGGCTTTGTAAACCGTTCGAATGTGCGCGTCTGGAGTGATGATGAAGGCATAGACAACGAAGAACTTGAAAACTACGAAGGGTTCTTCTTCCCGGACGCAATTTTTAATGGCGAAGAATTTTCTGTCAATGTTAAGATGACACCTAACATGTGGGGAGGAAGTGCTTCCTCGAAATACTTCATTTATTTCCGGGCAGTAAGCGAGGATTATTACAAGTATAAAATCACGTCCATGTTGCAAAACCATGTTGGCAACGATCCGTTTGCACAACCCGTGAAAGTTTACAATAATATTGAAAACGGCTTCGGAATCATTGGTGGATTTACGCAAACTGTGTTGATCATTGAGCCGTAGGTCCTATATGCGTTGACCCTTTTTTTAAAAGCCTGTGGAAATCGGCATCTTTCCTGAGTATCTAAAAAATACCCCCCAATGGGAACCAGGTCTATCGCACCTTTTTGCGCATTGATCCTGCCGATCAAGCTCACCTGCACCGGTAGCCGAAACGTGATCTAGTTTACAATAGGCACAGGGTTGCAAGCGAAATTGAATCTTGAGGCAGGAACAGCACGGTGTAATAAATGCGCGTCAATTGATCGTTACAGGTGTGTGGCCTGAGCAAGGGTAGCGCGCTGAAAGGGTCTCCAAGCCAACTAGTCCATCATAAAAATAAAATTCACCGGCCCGGCTTCGTACCGAGATATAGGTATTTTCGATCTCCACGGCACCGAAATCCTGTCACTGGATGCCTTCGATGAAATATTAAAGATTGATATTTCGATTTTAACACGGGGAATGTACGTGCGGAACGTAAATGAAAAGGTTAACGCATGAAAAGTGTTCATGTAATAATTGAATTGGAACACTGCGATTTTTCTTATAGTTGTTGCTTAACATTGCTTTATGAAAAGAATTCTGTTTTTCCTGCTAACGCTGATGAGTGCGGCAGCGTTTGGTCAGAAATTACCAAAGCTGTACACCGACATTGTCGACAACTTTTCGCAGGAAAAATTTGAGACAATTGTCGGCCTGACGAACGAGGTTGAGGCCTTTGCCAGATCACGCAAAGACACGCTTGTCGCCAACAGCTTTTACTATGTCGCAAAATCTTATCACAGCCTTGGCGAGATCGAAAAATCAAATGCATGGTTTGAAAAAGAGAAAGCATTGCGCTCAGACCTGGGGTTAGCATCAACCGCAGAATTCAGTGGAGCCCTTTACCATCTTTCGCTCGGCTACCTGGAAGAAGGGAAATATTCAAAGGCGGAGGCAATGGCAACCGACCTGCTTGCCAACGATAAAAAAATGTATGGCCCGCGAAGCGAAGACTTTTTCTTTTCGTTGCAAAGTGTGGTGGATATATACACCCAACTCGACAAATTCCCGCAAGCAGAAAAACTGATCCTTGAGTCGCTTGGCCAGCAGGAAAAAGGCTCCTACCTGGAAGGTGCTCTTCACTCCGAGCTGGGAGGTCTTTATACAGCAACCGCCCAATTTGCCAAAGCTGCCAAACACCTCACGCAAGCCCTTGACATCCTGGAGAAGGTTGAAGGGCCGACTTCGCCTTACACCCTGGCCGCAACGGTCAATTTCGGGATTCTCTACATGTCGCAGGGAAAATATGCTGAAGCCGAAGAAGCGTTCGATTTTGTGCTCACCAACATGAGCCCTGACGACCCCACGTTCCTGAATGTTGTGAACAACCAGGCGCTCGTTTATCATTGGCTCGGCCAATATGAGCGGGCTGAGAAAATGTTTAAGCAGGTTCGTGAAGCCGACAGCCTCTCCATTGGCGACACGCATCCCGATTTCGCGATCACACTTTCGAACCTTGGTGTTCTTTACTCTGATGAAGGCAAGCACACTTCCGCAGAAAACGCATTGCTGAAAGCGCTCGAAGTGCAACGACTGAACAAGGAGGAAGGAACTGTGCTCTATGCAGTGAAGCTAAATAATCTGGCAAGGATTTATCGCCTCGCTGGACAGCCGCAGAAAGCCATACCGCTGCTGGAACAAGCGCTGGGCACCTTTAAAGAAATTCTGGGTGAAAATTCTCCCGACTTCGCAAACACCTCGTTTCACCTCGGTATGTCGCATTGGCAAACCGGCAACATGGATCTCGCCATCCACCACTTGAAATCATCTGCCTCCATCCGCGCTTCCAAGCTCGGAAAAAAGCACCCGAAGTATGCGGAAAGTCTTCAGAAGATTGCCGAATTCCACTGGGAGAAAAAACAATTAAAAGAAGCACAGCAGGCTTTCAATGAAGCCTTCGGAAACTATTATTTCCAAATCAACTCACTGTTCCCGGTGCTAACGGAAGAAGAGAAATCGAAATTCTATTACACCAACATCAAGCCTGCCTTCGAAAAATTCAATTCGTTCGCGCTTATTGCCATGCAGTCCAATCCGCAGATCCTTGGCGAAGTGTACGATCACCACATCAACACAAAAGCCGCGATCATGTACGCGACTGAAAAGGTGAAAGAATCGATTCGCAAGAGCAACGACACAACGTTGATCCGGCTTTTTGATCGTTGGCAATTCCAGAAAGAACAGATTGCAAAACTGTATAGCCAGAACGACTCTCCTGAAAAAATTGATTCACTCCAACAATCAGCTGACCTGCTGGAGAAGGAGCTTACACGAGGCTCCGCTGTCTTCACCCGACAGCTCACGCGCAAAACAATTTCATGGAAGGATATCCAAAAAAATCTCAAAGCCGATGAAGCTGCCGTTGAAGTGATCCGCTTTAAGAACTATTCTCCGGCCCTGGGCGGAGCCTTCACCAATGACATCATTTACGGTTTCCTGATTGTCACTGCCAAAACAAAAAACAATCCGGAGCTCATTGTATTGAAAAATGGCATCGAACTAGAGGGAAAATTCCTCACCTTCTACCGGAATAACATCCAATTCACGCTCGATGACACCCGATCATACAAGAATTATTTTGAACCGCTGGCCAAAGCGCTCGCCAAACAAAAGGTCAAGCGAATCTACTTTTCGCGTGACGGTGTATACAACCAGATCAACATCAATACAATTAAAAACACCGAAACCCAGAAATTTCTACTCGATGCGTTTGAGGTTACACTCGTAACCAATACGCGCGAGTTGCTGGAGAAGCGTACAACCAGGTCAAACAGCCAGTCATCGCTACTGATCGGATTCCCGAAGTTCAACCTGCATTCGGCTGCTGAAAAAGCAGAGGTAACGACTCGGTCAGTAACGCGCGGTGGAAATATCTCGCGGGGACTGCGCGGTGGACTTCTTCGTCACATGCGGGGCGAAGGTGGCATCGCAGTTCTTCCGGGCACCCAGGTAGAAATTAACCAGATTGCGAAGATCAGTAAGAACCCGGAAATATTTATGGAAGATCTGGCCGCTGAAGGTCTTATTAAACAAGTGATCAGCCCGATGGTGCTGCATATCGCTACCCACGGATATTTCCTTGAGGATGACGAGACAACCACCACAGAACAGACCGTGCAGTACGTACCGAGTCCTTTGCTAAAATCCGGCTTGCTGCTGGCGGGATCTGAAAATTTTCTGAAAACAGGAACACCCGTGAATGATGATGGCGATGATGGAATCCTTACTGCATACGAGGCAATGAATCTGAACCTCGAAAACACAGATCTCGTGGTATTGTCGGCATGCGAAACGGGGTTGGGAGTTGTAAAAAATGGTGAAGGTGTATATGGACTTCAGCGCGCTTTCAAGATGGCGGGCGCGCAATCGATGATCATGAGCTTATGGAGTGTTGATGACGCTGCCACCCAACAGCTGATGTCATTGTTCTACCAGGAGCGGTCGAAAACTTCAGATTTGCATGTTGCTTTTAGAAACGCACAGCAAAAATTAAAACAAACCTATCCACATCCGTTCTACTGGGGAGCGTTTATCATGGTGGGGATTTGAATTAAACAAGATTGCACTCGGCAACCATAGTTAAAAACTCAAAATTTTTCCTGGCACTTTTGGGGCACCTCAAGGTTTGCGCATGGCTTACGGCCTTCGCGGAAGCATGCGCGAGACTTGTGCATGTACTGATCTAATCTTCAATAGAGGCAAAGCACCTCGCCCTCCGGCCGCGGACTTTTAGCTAGTGATCTGAAAAATATAAGACACCACCGACAAACTATTGTTACTTCAAAGGTCATTCAATGGTTAGGTGCTTACACCTGAAGTAGCGCAATATTGTTACTCCAGCATTCAATATTGGCCAGAAAGAACATGAATGCGGTTAATTATGCATTCAAACGCGAAGCTCGTTGAATCGCATCACCACGTTCAATCCTATCTCATCAACGAGACTTCATTCAATACAAAATAGGCTTCTAAGGATACTTTGCAACCATCATGTGAAGTAGTATTACCAAATATGATTTTATCTGTACTGTTATGAAACGGTTAATATTCTTCTTCTCAATGATTGTACCCTTTATTACGGAGGGGCAACAACGATATCTGATGGCACCGTCAAGCGGCACGTTTACCCCGCTCGTAGGAGGTACCGCTGTGGATGCTATTGAAAACGATCAAGGTTTGAGTGAGGCTCTGCCGCTCAATTTTTCATTCAACTTCTTCGGCTTAAGCTTTACAACAGTTCAGGCAACAGCAGAGGGATTTTTAACATTTAACGGGCTCGGTGGCGCAACTGTTCCTATCACCGACAATAACCTGAATGCAGGCGGCAACTACTTAAGGTTGATTGCTCCGTTATGGGACGATTTGAATGGGGATGGCGGGTCTGCTTCATACGCGACAACCGGTGCGGCTGGAAACCGCATCTTCACCTTTGAATGGTTGAACTGGAAGTGGAATTGGAGTGCAGCAAGCGCTGGCATTTCTTTTCAGGTCAAATTGTACGAAAACGGGAATGTCGTTGAGTTTGTTTACCGCCAGGAGCCTGGAACACTCAACTCGCCCTCGGCTTCATGTGGACTTGTAGGATTAAGCAGCGCACAGTTCTACTCGCTCACTGACTTTTCAGGAACGCCACAGCTCGCAGCAGCCCCGGTCAATACTCTAAATGCTAAACCGGAAACGGGCCACACTTTTACTTTCACACCTGACGCGACACCCGTTTCGGCTCCTGCTAGCGCACCAACCAACGTGATTATGAGCAACGTAGGCGGAACATCTGCTACTGCATCCTGGACAAACGGTTCCGGTTCTTACACCGCTGTATTTGTAAAGCAGACTTCAAATATTGAGACCGCATCCTTGAATGCCAACACGTATTATGCGCCTTCCACATCGTTCGGGCAAGGGAGTACAGCTGGTACGGGCTGGTATTGTGTTTACAATGGAACAGGAACTTCGGTTGTGATCACAAATCTTCAAGCAGGCCCAACGTACAGGGTGCACGCAGTTAGTTACAATGGGTTGGCAGCAACTCAGAAATATAAAACAGATGCATCCGGTCAAAACCCAATTAGCTTTTCAATACCAGCCCTTGCACCAACCGGAGCTGTAACAACGATAACTCCGTTGTGGATAAAGTCGTCAGAGATTTCGATCGCCTTTTCGCTTGGCAACGGAACGGGGCGCGCCATCTTCGTTAAAGAGGCAAATACCGGAACTGCTCCAGTTGTTGACAACACCACTTATGTGGCAAACAGCACTTTTGGTGCAGGGAGCCAGATCGGATCTTCTGGCTGGTTCTGTGTCTATAATGCAGTAGCGCCAGGAACACTCACGATCTCCGGATTAACTCCTAACAAAGAATACAGCATCCATATCGTGAGCTATAATGGTGCCCCCGGTTTTGAAAAGTATAATACCACAACAGGTGGCTTCAACCCTTTTACTCCACGCACATTAGAAAGCCATGCAGTGCCAGTTTATGACTTTGCAGCATCTTCCGGAAACTTTGTGCCGCTTACAGGCGCGACTTCAGTTAGTACAATACTGGGAGACGATGCGTTCTCTCAGACAATTCCTATCGGTTTCTCATTTCGGCTAGCGGCAACACCATTTACGCAATTGATCGCCTCCTCGAATGGATTTCTATCGTTCAACAATTGGGCGAGTAATAATGGTGCAGGCTTCAGCAACGGATTAATAAATAGTCCTATGCGTCCATTGATCGCCCCGCTATGGGACGATTTAAGTGGTCAAGGTGGACAAGCATCATACAAGACTGAAGGACAAGAACCAAATCGGGTGTTTACATTCGAATGGTTGAATTGGCGCTGGGGGTACTCGGCCGCGGCTCCAGGAATATCATTCCAGGTAAAACTCTATGAGTTCGACAACAAGATTGAATACATTTATAAACAAGAAGCTGGGGCACTTGCCAGCCCTAGCGCATCTGTTGGGCTTGCCTTTGTCAATACAGGCAACGGAAACTACTTGTCATTGAACAACCTGAGCGCTTCGCCTGTGCCATCCTCCACGACAGAAACGACCGACCTCAGTTTAAAACCAGCAGATGCACAAGTATACACCTTCACCCCGCAGAAAAATAATCAATCTATTACGTTCCCTCCCATTTCCGACAAATTTTACGGAACCACTGCGTTCGTGACCAGTGCGTCAGCAACATCAGGTCTCCCGCTCACCTACGAAACTTCAAATTCGGCCGTTGCAACAGTCAGCAACAACCAAATAACGGTGATCGGCACCGGCTCGGTCACAATCACAGCATACCAATCAGGTAATAACGCTTACAACGCAGCGCCCGCTGTCGAACGTTCTTTCATTGTTAATAAGGCAAATCAAATAATCAATTATAACAGTAATACGATGGCGTTAACCTTTGGGGACAATAGCAATACTCATACACTAAATATTGGTACCACATCGGGCCTCCCCGTTCAGTTCGAAAGTGATAATGAAGCGATTGCAACAACAAATGGCAATACAATTACGGTTGTAAGTTCTGGTTCTGCGAACATTACTATGACACAACCTGGCAATACTAACTATAACCCGGCACCAAGCAAGGTGGTTGCACTCACGGTCAATAAGGGCAACCAGCAAATTTCGTTCTCAAATCTTGTCGGAAAAGTTGCAACAGATTCACCCTTCTCCCTGAACGCGAGCACAAACTCCGGTTTAACCATTACGTATGAAAGCTCAAACACTGCAGTCGCTACAATACAGGGTAACACGGTTACAATAGTTGGGGCCGGCACCACAGACATAAGTGCTAATCAGACTGGAAATTCGAACTGGAATGCAGCAACCCCTGTCTCCCGGTCACTCGCAGTATCGAAAGCCCCGCAACAGATCGATTTCCCATCAATAAGCGACAAGACATTTGGCGATGCCGCTTTCGAACTCACTGTTTCATCAAACAGCGGATTACCCTTGACGCTCTTGAGTTCTAATCCGCAAGTAGCGTCTGTTTCAGGTAAGGTTATTACGATTCACAAAGCAGGCAGTGTTTCTATCACGGCCTCAACGGATGGTAACAACGTATATTCACCTGCATCGCTTTCAAGGACCTTATATATTGCAAAAGCGAGTCAGGTCATAACATTTACACCAGTTCCAAAGAAATCTATAACAGATGAACCATTCATTCTCCAAGCCTCAGCCTCAAGTGGGCTTCCCGTTACCTTTTCGGCAGGTAACTTTTTCGGGATCATCGAAATCAATGGCAACACGGCCAAGCTGCTACAACCAGGCATCCCATCTATTACAGCGCAACAGATCGGAAACGAAAACTACGTAGGCGCCTCTGCTTCGGTAAGCTTTTGTGTCAAACCGGCACGTCCCGAAATCATGGCAACTATTGAGAGCGAGCAAAGTGTAAAACTTTCTCTGAAAGATCCCAACTTCAATTATACTACCGTCTGGTATAGAAACAACCAGGAAGTTTCGCAAGGAAATGAGATCAGCACCAGCCAAATCCCTGGCCTGGGTGTGGGTTCCTACACAGTAAAAATAGCCGTAGGTCCAGATTGCGAAAGCGAACTCTCTCTTCCCATGGAGCTTTTAATTACTTCTGCTTTTGCAGACAGTTATCCGAAGGAACACGAGCAGGCTGTTCAAGCTTTCCCTAATCCGGTTATCGATCAACTTGAACTCATACTACCCGTGCGGGGAGCAGAAATTCGGATACTCAATTCTGTTGGCGCAACACTTCTCAAGCAAAGTACAACCGGCAGCACCAAAATAGACATGAGTGGATTACCATCGGGCATCTACACTGCTCAGATTAAACTGACTTATGGCATTGTTACCAGAAAAATTGTAAAAAAATAAGCTTATGAGAACATCATATGGAGCAACTACTATCCTTTTACTATGCATTACGCTCTTCTTCTCTAACTGTGGCGGTGGTGAAAATGAGAAAAATGCAGAAATCGAACGGGTGATAAACTTGATGTCAAGCGGTGAATGGCAGGTCCACAAAGTAGACGTGTCAGGATTCGACCTGACTCCTGCATATACCAACATGACTATCAGCTTCGACAAAAACGGAAACAACAGCCTGACTTACACTAGCACAGATGGGGCGCCTGTTTGGAAGACGGGTATAATTACTTTTCAGGATCCAACCATCTTCTTGACGGAAGGAGCTGATTTCTTCTCTGGTAGAGTATTAAATGTCAGCGAGACGGAGCTGCAGATTTCAGTAGAATGGACCCAACAGACTGTAGGGCTGGGCCGAAGCAAATCACTGATAGGTACGATTGCTTTTGAGTTCACCCGATAGTACAAACTCACGGCTTCACAGCCTGTCAATCCAACACCATCGATTTAAGGCTTCGGCAGCTCCGTCTGGATCTTTTCTTGTTTGTTTTGCCTGGAGTCATCGCGCGTTACTTTGTCAGAGTATTTGCACTCCGTTGAGATAACCGAGGCTAGAACATTCAAAGTCATCCCCCTTAATGAGATGATTGAAGAGCCAATGCACGGTAGGGAGGTCGATGGATTATTCTAAATGGACTATGATTTGGGAATCGAATTTAAGTCTTACGAATGTAGCAACACGATACTTTGTGGTCATCTATCTATTTTCGCCTGAACGATGGGCCCTCCACAACATTAATTGACCTAATGGTAATTGGGACAGATTGCCACGGGCTTTAGTTTTGTCTTGTATTATCACAGTATTATCTATCAACCATGAAATATTACTTCTACGCGCTCATAATGTTACTGTTTTCCATCGTTCTAAGTTCTTGTTCGAACAACACAACAGAACCGATCGAGGCCGAAAAATAAATTAATCGGAATCTGGCGATACGAAAGCAATGGCTATTGGTACACCTTGACGTTCAATGCAAACCTTTCGGGTGGCCGAGTTGACTCGGATGGCCAAAACGATGTCTTCACGTACACGTACACACCAACCCATGTTGTTTTTTCCTCCACCACCTTAGGTGCTACAAATGAAACGTACTCGGTTTCCGGAAACACGCTAACGATATTTGGCGACACACTTACCAAACAATAGCAGGTGCGTTCGACCAAAGTACATAAAGGATACCACGGGTGGATCAAAGGTGGCCTCTTTTACTTTACTACACGCTCCTCAGACAACGGTGACTTTCATTCAGATGCTTGTCAGCTTCTTTTCCATCGCCACAAACATCGAATTAAGTTCAATTGATATTCAAATGAGTCCGATTTCGCATCCCCGATAAGGGTTGAAGGCACTTGTGTTGTTTTTTTGCATACAAGCGAAATACAACTGCTTATGTTGCTCAAACCAAAGTGGATAGTGATAGCCTTGTTGGCGTGGAGTTCCAGCCTGATCGCCTACAGCCAAAAAATTACCATCAACGGCACAGTGCGTGACAGGGCGAGTAAGGAAAGCCTGATTGGTGCAACCATCTTTTGCCCACAATTGAAAGTCGGAACAACATCGAACGCCTACGGCTTTTATAGCATCACCGTCCCGGCAAGCGATTCAGTAATTTTAGTAGTTTCCTATGTAGGATATCAATCACAGGTGCTGTCAATTATGGGCGCAGTGAATCACACAGCTGACATCGCGCTTGAGGCTGGTGAACAATTGAAGGAAGTAGAGATAGTTGAGTCCCGGATTGAACATGCAACGGAGTCTAGCCGCATGGCAACTATTGATGTACCCATCGCGCAAATCAAAGGCACGCCTGCATTGTTGGGTGAAGTCGATGTTTTGAAAGTTTTACAATTAATGCCGGGTGTTCAGTCCGGCACCGAAGGATCAAGCGGCCTTTACGTACGTGGTGGTGGCGCTGATCAGAACCTGATTCTTCTTGATGGTGTACCGGTGTATAATGCTTCTCACCTGTTCGGTTTCTTTTCCGTCTTCAATGCTGATGCCATCAATCACGTTGAGTTGGTGAAAGGCGGTTTCCCTGCAAGGTTCGGTGGACGCCTCAGTTCTGTCGTGAACATGACGATGAAAGAAGGCAATACTGAGAAAGTGAAAGCGGAAGGCTCAATTGGCCTGATCGCTTCAAAACTAACAGTAGATGGCCCGGTGGGAAACAAGCAAAGTTCTTTTTTAATCTCCGCCCGGAGAACCTACCTGGACGCTGTTGTGAGACCCGTGCAGAAGCTCATTCTCGACAAAGATGAAGTTGCGGGCTACTACTTCTATGACCTGAACGCAAAAATCAACCATCGGATCAACGCTGCGAATCGACTCTTCCTTAGTCTCTACACAGGCCACGACAAGGGTGTGTCCAACAACACGAATCATTCGTCAGCCGAATTCGAATCATCTACGGAAACACAAAAGTATCGCTTACGGTGGGGAAACATCACCGCGGCAGCGCGTTGGAACGCAATCATCTCGCCACAAATGTTTTCAAATGTATCTGCAACGTACTCGCGATATCAATTCAGCATCCGGGCCCAATCCGAGCGCACGCATACAACCCAGGACACTACCATGCGCCAATTCTACTCCTCAGATTACTCATCTGGAATATCTGACGTTGGGCTTAAAGCGGAGTTTGAATATTTTCCGTCATTATCCCACACGCTTCGATTT
Source organism: Chryseosolibacter sp. (assembly GCA_036402075.1). Taxonomy (GTDB): domain Bacteria; phylum Bacteroidota; class Bacteroidia; order Cytophagales; family Cyclobacteriaceae; genus Chryseosolibacter. The sequence continues at coordinate 59,944 of DASWTP010000066.1, forward strand.
GGCGCCCATGCCACGCATCACGCATTCACACCGGGGGCGGTAGCACTAACATCCAACGTGTCGATCGACACCGTAGCAGGCGCTACCAGAAAACCAGCTCGTGAATTGGCGGCTTACATCGAGGATGACTTTTTTGTTTCACGTGCGATAAGATTCAATCTCGGGATACATGCTGCCGGCTTTGCAGTCGACAACTCGTTTTATTCTTCTCTGCAGCCACGCCTGGCTACACGCGTCCTGCTCAATTCCAAAGTAGCATGCAAGCTTTCTTACGTGTGGATGACCCAGTTTATTCATTTGCTAACCAATTCCGGCATAGGGCTGCCGACCGATCTTTGGGTTCCTGCGACAGGCCGCGTACAACCGCAGCACTCGACCCAAGCCTCTGCCGGGCTTGCCTGGGACAAAGACGATGACTACGAACTGACCATCGAAGGCTACTACAAGGAGATGCGGGGGCTCATCGAATACCAGGACGGATCCAACTACCTGGATGTGCAAAGCGACTGGCAAGACAAAATTGTATCCGGACGTGGTGAAAGTTATGGCATAGAACTGTTTGCGCATCGCAAGACCGGCAAGATAAGCGGATGGCTCGGCTATACTTTATCCTGGGCAAACAGAAAATTTCCAGATATCAATCAGGGTGCCTGGTTCCCATACCGGTACGATCGCAGGCACGACATTGAAATTGTCAGTGCCTACAAGCCTAAACCGAGCAAAGACATTTCTGTGTCCTGGCTCTTTGGAACAGGAAATGCCGTAACGCTGCCAAAGGCCTCCTATCTGCAACTCCAGGACTTCGCCAGGCAGTGGACCATTTATGAGCCCATAGAGTATTATGGGGGACGCAACAATTTCAGAATGCGGCCTTACCATCGCCTCGATGTGAGCTACGCAGTAAGAAAAAAGAAAAAGTGGGGTGAACGGTCCTGGACGTTCAGCATCTACAATGTGTACAACAGGAAAAATCCTTTTTTCCTGCAGGTAAACCGGGGTTTAACTCCGAGGGTATATCAATACAGCTTGTTCCCTATCATTCCTTCTGCAGCATATGGCTTTAAATTTTAGAATACTCAAGAACGCGTTCATTGCGGCACTCGCTGTGGAACTAGGCGCCTGCGAGATGGTGACGGAAATCCAGATTCCTAATGAGCCAGCCACCCCGGTGCTGAACGCGGCAATCAATCCAGACTCAGCCTGGAGCATCAATCTCAGCTGGGCACGCAACATTCTCGATTCGTCATCCTTCACCTACATTACCAACGCTGCCGTCACCATCACAGATGAGGGTGGATCAACCGTTGCCACCTTATCCTATGAACATGATGGACGGTACACATCAGACGGTAAGCCTGAAACCGGCAAAACATACACCGTGATTGCTGACATTCCTAATTTCGGCAAGATCACATCAACCGCCAGGGTGCCGCTTGTTCCAAAAATCTCGAACGGAGCGAGCCGGATTGTTACGTTCGACAACGCTCCCCAAGGGTTCTTTTCGATCTGGGTAGAGGATGATGCAGCAGAAAAGAATTTTTACGAAATCAGTCTTATGCAGATAAGCGAATACCAGGATGGCGAAACACAGGAACTGAGACGCATGTTTTTCCCCATATATGCACAAAGTGATCATCCTGCACTGACAAACATTCTTCCGTATGAAAGTTCCTTTCTCATTACCGATAATCTGTTTTCCGGGAAACAAATAGAACTCCGGTTGAAAACCGAGGCTGGCACATACCCGGCCGGAAAATCCCGCGGAGTTGCGATCTGCGTCCGGTCTGTGACCGAAGACTATTTCAACTATGTTACAACATTGAAGCTCCAGTATAAACTTGATCAGGACCCGCTCGCCCAGCCCCTCGATGTCAAAACCAACATTCAAGGAGGCCTTGGTTTTTTCGGGGCGTTCACCCAGTCAGCGTTCATGATTATGAACCCAATGCCAGTTATTACATCGATTCAACCTACCCAAGGCAGGTCTGGCGATCTTGTAGTAATAAACGGTGAGAATCTCGATAGTGAAAGCGCGGCTACATATGCCTATTTTATTTCAACCACCGATGGCAGTTTTTCGCCTGGCGGGTTCGGGTTAGTGCCCACACCTGTTATCGAGTCCTCGCCCACACGACTCGTTGTTGTTGTGCCGAAACAAGCTAAGACAAATCGAATCGTTATTCGCGCGCACGGCACGTATGCATTCTCCGACATCTTTATGATCCTGGATTAAATCACAGCTGCGCACGAAGATCAATAGATATTTCCAACACAGCCACAATATCCAATAAAGTCCAAATCATATTGTTAGGAGTCCAATTTCAAATCGCGGGTAGGGGTTAAAGGCTTGTATGTTGTTTTTTTGTTGAAAAAGCAAAAAGACCCTTATGCTTCCCAAACAACACCATTCAGTAATTGTGGTATTCGCATGCACCCTGAGCCTTACGGTGTATGCTCAGAAATTCACCGTGAGCGGCTCGGTGCGCGACAAAGACACGCAGGAAAGCCTAATCGGGGCAACCATCTTTTGCCCCGAATTGAAGACTGGCACAACATCAAACACCTACGGATTCTTCAGCCTCACACTGAACAAGAAACCTTCCGAATTCATTGTGTCGTTCGTGGGCTATCAAACACAAACCATCCGTTGGCAAGGCGATTCCGACTTCTCGATCAACATCGACCTGTCTGGCGAGCAATTGCTCGAAACGGTTGAAATCACGGGCGACCGCGATGATCACCCCATTCGAACCACACAGATAGGGGCAATTAAACTTCCGATGTCACAAATCAAATCAGTACCCGCACTGCTCGGAGAAGTAGACGTATTAAAAGTGCTTCAACTTCTGCCAGGTGTTCAATCGGGCATTGAAGGCTCCAGTGGCCTTTACGTTCGGGGCGGTGGGCCGGATCAAAATTTAATTTTACTTGATGGAGTGCCTGTATATAATGCCGCTCACCTCTTCGGCTTTTTCTCAGTCTTCAATGCGGACGCGATCAACCAGGTCGAATTGATCAAGGGCGGATTTCCGGCACGCTATGGCGGAAGACTTTCCTCCGTGATCGACATCACGATGAAAGAAGGAAATACCAAAAGCTTAAAAGCCGAGGGGTCCATCGGGCTGATCTCCTCTAAAATCACCATCGATGGGCCAATATTAAAAGACAAGTCATCGTTTATCGTCTCCGCCAGGCGCACGTATCTCGATGCACTCGCCAGACCATTTCAACGATACATCGCAGGCAAAGGTAATAAGCTCGGCTACTACTTCTACGATCTCAACGCAAAAGTGAATCATCGGTTCGATGAACGAAACAGACTATTGCTCAGCATCTATAGCGGCAAGGACAAAGCGCATTCTCAAGATGATCAGAAAGCTCAGTACGGAGATGAAATATTTACAAACCAGGAGAACTACAAGCTCCAATGGGGAAACTTAACCACTGCCGCTCGTTGGAATTCCATTCTTACCCACAACCTCTTCATGAACGCAGCGGCAACCTATAGTTTCTATCGCTTCAATACCCACAGCCAGCAAACAGAGAAATTTACCGATAAAGACACAACGATAATTGAGTCATATGCGGCCGACTATCGCTCATCAATTCGTGACATCGGCCTGAAAGCAGACTTCGACTACACGCCATGGCCGAGGCATTACATCCGTTTTGGTGGCCAGGCCATTCGACATATTTTCAGTCCTGGTGTGATCGCGGTTAACTCAAACGTATCCATCGATACTATTGCAGGAGTGCGCGCGAAAAACGCCAGCGAATTTTCCTTATACCTGGAAGACGACTGGGAGATTGCCAGGCTCTTAAAAGTAAACCTTGGCCTTCATAACTCCTGGTTCGCAGTCGATGGTCAACACTATTCTTCTTTACAACCGCGTCTCGCCATGCGGGTAATGATCACATCACAGCTCGCATGGAAATCATCGTACTCATGGATGACCCAGTACATCCATTTACTAACTAATTCAGGCATTGGACTGCCAACCGATCTGTGGGTACCCGCAACGAAGCGAGTCGAGCCACAGCGATCCACACTTTTTTCAACGGGGCTCACGTTAATGTTGGCAGATAAATATGAACTCAACGTAGAAGCCTACGACAAAGTGATGCTCGGAGTACTCGAATACCAGGAAGGCGCCAACTACCTGGATGTGACCAGCGATTGGCAAGACAAAGTGGTGACGGGCGAAGGAAAAAGCAAAGGAATTGAATTTTTTGCCCACCGAAAGACCGGAAAAATCAGCGGTTGGATAGGATATACGCTCTCATGGAACAATCGGAAATTTGAGGAGCTCAACGAAGGGAAATGGTTTCCCTACCGTTACGACCGCAGGCATGATGTTGAGCTTGTTACCTCCTACAAACCAGCGCCTATGAAAGACTTTGCATTATCATGGGTCTTTGCCAGTGGCAACGCCATTACGATGCCCAGGCAAACGTATAACCAACCCTTTGAGTTTAAACTATGGCAAATTATCGATCCTGTAGTACATTATGGCGATCGCAACAGCTTCAGAATGAAACCCTATCATCGGCTTGATGTCAGTTATACCGTCAGAAAAAAGAAAAAGTGGGGAGAGCGCAGCTGGACGTTTAGTGTGTACAATTTATACAATCGCAAAAATCCATTTTTTATCCAACTCAGTTACGATAGCTATCAGCATAAACAGTTTAAACAATACAGTCTCTTCCCAATTATACCATCAATCGCATATGCATTTAAATTTTAATTATTTCAAAAAATCTGCGCTGTTCTTTCAAGTGCTTTTGGTTGCCTCTTGCGAACTAGTCGTAAATGTTGATATTCCCGAGGAGCCAAGAAAGCCAGTGGTAAACAGTTTAATGAACCCTGATTCAACCTGGTCTGTCAATGTAAGCTGGAGCAAATCCGTGCTAGATGAAAAACCAACGACATTTATCGAAAATGCTATTGTGAAAATTAAAAACCAGAAAGGTGAAGTTATTGAAGTGCTCGTTTACGATAAGCATGGATACTATCGTTCTGCCAATGGCAGGCCGGAAGGCGGCCAAGAATATAGTGTTGAAGTTGATATCCCGGAGTACAAAACGGTGATCGGGCGAACAAGAATTCCGACAAAGCCAGAAATTACGAACGGCACTATTAAGGCGTCCTTTTTCAACAGCAAGCTTTCTGGAAAATATTCCGTATCCTTTAAAGATAATGCAGCCGAACAAAACTATTATGACCTTTCCGTTTACTCAATCCACGATTTTGGATTGAACCAGTCGACCGAAGAGCCTTTGAGGACTGTCGGTTTTACGTTTGTGCAAAGTGACGATCCAGCCATAGCCGCTGACATCCTGCCATTAGAACAATCAATTCTCTTTAGCGATAAGCTTTTTAATGCAGACGAAATTATTTTGCACCTCAAAACACCAGACAATCACGCTGGACATGTTACACTTGGCAATGTAGGCGGATTTTTCGTCATTAAATCCGTTTCGAAAGAATACTACGACTATGCAACTACATTAAAGCTGCAATATAAAGTTTCCAAAGATCCATTGGCCCAACCCGTGGCTGTCAGCAGCAATATTGAAAACGGACTTGGCGTGATTGCGAGCTACAACACTTCAGTTTATTACGTTTTATATCCTGCACCAATTATGACTTCCTTTACGCCCTCGCAAGGCAGGCCGGGCGATATCATTCGAATCGAAGGAGAGAATTTAAGTCAATACCCTTTATCATCGACAACCGTGTATTTTCTCACAAATGAAGACGGGCACTACACGAAGCCATACGATGGAATAGTTCCCGCGCAGATACTGGAGAGTAGTCCCACCACCATTTCGGTTGCAGTGCCTGCTGGTGCCAAAACAAATTCTATTCTCCTCGAATCTTTCGGGCACCGGGTCCTATCATCACAAAAGTTCGTGGTAATTGAGTGATCAGTCATAACCGCTCAACTCGGCCCTTGCAAAAGGAGAAAATACATATTTTTTCTACCTTACGCATTAAATATTAAATCTGCCATGGAAGGAATGCTCAAACCCGGATCACTAAAAGACAAAACCATCATTATCACCGGAGGCGGTACTGGCCTGGGTCGTTCCATGGGAAAATACTTTCTTGAACTAGGCGCAAACCTGGTAATAACCAGCCGAAAGAAAGAAGTGCTCGATAAAACTGCAGCCGAGTTATCCTCCGAGACAGGCGGAAAAGTTCTAGCCGTAGCTTGTGACGTTCGCAAATACGAAGAGATAGACAATGTCATTAAGTCCACGGAAAAAGAATTCGGACAAATTCATGGCGTGCTCAACAATGCCGCGGGAAATTTCATCAGCCCCACTGAAAGGCTCTCCCATCGCGCCTTTGATATTGTTGTGGATATCGTCTTGAAGGGCACGTACTATACAACCCTCGCTGCCGGTAAAAACTGGATTGCAAAAAAACAACCTGGCGTGTTCCTCAATATCGTAACTACATACGCGTGGACTGGCTCGGGATATGTCGTTCCATCCGCTTGTGGAAAAGCGGGCGTATTGGCTTTAACAAGATCATTGGCGCAAGAATGGGCCAAGTATAAAATTCGCAGCAACGCCATTGCACCCGGACCTTTCCCAACCGAAGGAGCGTGGAGCCGGCTCCTTCCCGGAGATCTCGTCAAGAAATTCGACCCTGCCGAACGCGTTCCGCTCAAGCGTGTTGGCGAACACCAGGAACTCGCCAATCTGGCTGCTTACCTCATGTCCGACTTTTCCGGCTACGTAAACGGTGAAGTGATCACAATTGACGGTGGCGAGTGGCTGCGCAGCGGTGGTGAATTCAGCCACCTGGAAATGATCCCTGAAAACATGTGGGATATGCTGGAAAAAACCAGGGGAAAGTAATTTTTCAGAATTTCCATATTTTTTGTAACTTCCTTTACGATCAGCACCACTCCTGCCTTGTGCTGTCGAACCCGACCTGCCTGATTTAGCGTTGTTGGAACAATTAAACTTTCATGTCTATGAAAACTTCGTTGTCCATTATTCTGCTTTGCTCGGCAATCTGCGCCCAAGCTCAAATCAATCAGAAAACCATTGAGCTGCGGAAGAGCTACACTAAAAATTCAACGTATCGGTTGCGTGAGCACCAAATCCCGGCAAGCTTGCAGAACAGCTTCCTATACAAAGAAAAAAATCCAGAGATCCATCGCCACGTTTCACGAGCCAGCATGCCGCAGCCGTCAACCCAATCCATTAAAAAAGCATTCACCTATTACAACTCTCTCAAAAAACCTGTGGACTTGTCTGGTGTACTGGTTGTGGGCTACTCACTCCTGAGTAACCAACAATTTATGATCTACAATAAGCCAGAGGAAACAGTCAAATTTTTTCCGACAGATCAGAAACAGTGAGTATCGGCTGCCGTTAGCACATTCAATTATTCAGGCTATTTTTACAGCGTGAATAGCCTCGAACAATTTTTCTCGGATGAGCTCGCTTCCCGTGGCAAAGACGGCATCTTGCGGTCATTAAAAATTGTCCCCAACGCGCTTCAAGATTTCACTTCCAACGATTATCTCGGCCTCGCGGGTTCACCAATCCTGAAGCAAAAAATCGATGAAAGAGTTAGCCAACTTACGATCGGGATCGGTGCGACCGGTTCGCGGCTCCTTTCAGGCAACAGCGTGCATCACGAAGAACTTGAAAAAAAACTCGGCACCATTTTCCAGGCGGATGCGTGCCTTATTTTCAATTCAGGTTATGCTGCAAACCTCGGTGTGTTCTCCTCTATCCCAACACGGCACGACACCATCCTGTATGACGAACTGTGTCATGCATCCATCAAGGACGGCATTCGCTTATCGTTGGCGACAAGGCACTCGTTTAAGCACAACGACCTGAACGACCTTGAACATAAACTAAAGGCCGCAAAGGGAAAGGTGTTCATCGCAGTAGAGTCAATCTACTCCATGGATGGCGACTCCTGCCCATTAAGAGAACTTGTCTCGCTTACTGAACAATTCAACGCTTTTATAATTCTTGATGAAGCCCACAGCACGGGGGTGCTGGGCAAAGACGGATCAGGCATGGCCGTGTCCTTGAGCCTGCACGAAAAGATTGCCATCCGCATTTACACGTTTGGAAAAGCCATTGGCACTCATGGGGCGTGTGTAGCTGGCAGCAAACATCTGGCCGCCTATCTTATTAATTTTTCGCGGCCTTTTATTTACACCACCGCGTTGCCTGCCCATACCGTCATCAGCATTAGCGAAGCGTTTACATTTATCCATGATCATCCGGCTCTCCAAAAGGTCCTCGAGGAAAAAATTAACTTATTTAAGCGCGTGGCAAAAATTCAGTCGGTTTCCTCGAGTGCAATTCAAACAATAATTTTTGACTCTCCGGACAAAACAAAAAACGCTGCCAACAAGTTAATAGCACAAGGTTTTGATATTCGCCCGATCCTTTCGCCCACAGTGCCTGCTGGAAAAGAACGGTTGAGAATCTGCCTTCACACGTTCAATAAAGACGAAGACATTGTTAAACTTGCCGAAGAATTGAACAAACTATGACAACGTTTTTTGTTACGGGCATCGACACAGACAGTGGAAAGACATTAGTATCCGCCATCCTGTGCGAAGCGCTCCATGCCGATTATTGGAAACCGATTCAGGCAGGGCTCCCCAGGGATTCCGAGACCGTGAGGAATTTGCTCATCAACAAGCAAACCATCATCCACCCGGAAAGACACCTGTTACAAACACCAGCCTCACCGCACGCGGCAGCAAAGATCGACAACGTTTCCATTAAGCTCAACGATTTTCAACTGCCCAAAACACAAAACAACCTGATTATAGAAGGCGCTGGCGGATGCCTGGTGCCCATCAATGACACACATTTTGTCGTTGATCTGATCTCCAGACTAAACATCGATGTTATCCTCGTGGCCGATCTTTACCTGGGCAGCATCAATCACACACTGCTCACCGTTGAAGCATTAAAACACCGAAGCCTTCGCATCCGCGGAATTATTTTCAACGGACAATCAAACCCGGAGAGCGAACGAATAATACTTGCGCACACGAAAATTCCGTGTTTGCTCCGAATTCCGCGGGAACAGACAATCAACAAACAAACCGTTTTAAAATACGCCAACCAGTTCCGAGAGACCACTCAATGAAAAGCCTTAGCGATTTAGACAAGCAAAATATCTGGCATCCATTCACATCGCTTGCCAGCACCGATACACATCCGGTCATTATCCGGGGCGATGGCGTCCATCTGATCACGGACAATGGAAGAAAAATTATTGACGCAGTGTCATCGTGGTGGGTAAACATTCATGGGCACGGCAACGCGTTTATTGCTGACGCCATTGCAAAACAAGCTCACCAGCTCGAACACGTTATCTTCGCTGGGTTCACTCATCCCCAGGCCATCACGTTGTCGCGTAACCTGCTGTCCATACTTCCGTCCAACCAGGCTAAAATATTCTTTTCAGACAATGGCAGCACTGCAGTTGAAGTTGGACTGAAAATGGCATTTCAATATTGGCACAACTCAGGCGTTCGAAAACAAAAAGTAATTGCCATTCGGGGAGCCTATCATGGAGACACTTTCGGGTCGATGTCAGTCGGTGAACGTGGCATTTTTACAAACCCCTTCGAGCCATACCTCTTTGAAACCTCCTTCATCGACTTCCCCACCGCAGATAATGCGGATGAAGTCGTTCAGCACTTCAAAATGCTTGCCGACACAAATGACGTGAGTGCATTTATTTATGAGCCGCTTGTACAAGGGGCGGCCGGAATGAAGATCTATTCACCCGCGATCCTCAATACCATCCTGGAGTACGCCAAGTCGAAGAATATTGTCTGTATTGCCGATGAAGTTTTTACAGGGTTCGGCCGAACCGGGAAACTTTTCGCGTCAGAATACCTTGATCACCAACCCGACATCCTATGCGTCTCAAAGGGCATAACGGGTGGAGCGTTGCCGCTAGGGGTCACATCGTGTTCGTCAACAATCGTTTCCGCCTTTCAAAACGAAGACCCGGCCAAAACGTTTTTCCACGGACACTCTTATACAGCAAATCCCATCGCGTGCGCAGCAGCCAATGCAAGCTTCGAACTCCTAACATCCGCGGCTTGCCAGAAAAATATCGAGCGCATCGCGAAAGCGCACCGCTCATTCGCAGATAAAATCCGGATTCATCCTCAGGTAAAATCCGTTCAATCACTGGGCACCATTCTGTCCATTGAGCTGCATTCGCCAGATCCTACGTCATACCTTAATACGTCACGAAAAAAGATCTACAAATTTTTCCTGGAAAAAGATATTCTTCTCAGGCCGCTTGGCAACATTATTTACGTACTACCTCCATATGTCATCAATGACAAGGAGTTAGATATTGTTTACTCAGCTATCGAAGAATTTTTAAACCAATAAAAAACCCCGACTCAATCGGGGTCTTTTTGCTTCACGAAGAAGAACAGTTATTCCTTGAACTTAAATGATCTCGTCTTACCAAGCGTATAATGTAAGCCTAGTTGCATCCCTACGTTGAGGTTTGCGCGCGCACCAAAAATACTTCCGCCATCGCCACTCTTAATCCTGTCAATCACGTCACCATTGCGCATGTCGGTTAATGTATAATTGCCGCGAACTTGCGTGGTCAGGTAAAGGTGTTTCGAAAGATCTATGTCAAGGCCGAAGGCAATCGCTATCGCGAACTCGGTGTTTTTAAAGTCGTTGGCCTTCTTGGACAAAACTTCGCGGGTAGGCACATTGCTCGCCAGCGTATAAGTACCATTTCCATTGTTCGTTGCGCCAGGAAACTCCGCCTGAATTGAAGCAAAGTCCACGCCCTCCGGAATCTCATACGTTCCAGCCTGTGCTTGCACTGATTCAACTGCGTCAGTTAATAAGTTCAGCTGCGGTCCGAAGTTAAAATTACCGCGCGCGCCACCATTGCCGCCACCCATAAATTTCATAAGCAACGGGAGCTGGATCGTCTTGATATCGATCTTGCGCTCGCCCTTCACTTTTTCTGCAGCATCAATAATCTGATACACTTGACCCTGACGAGCCATAATAGACTCAAGCGACAAGCCGAATTTTCGTCCAACATCAACACCGAAATTGAAACCTACGGGTGCCCACTTGTAGGTGGCCGTGGAGTTGTAGCGAGGGTCTTTTGAGAGACCCTGATCGAGAACATATGTGGCATTCATTGCCGTGGTTAGACCCAGGTGAATACCCTGTGAGAAAACGTTGCTGACTGAAAAAACAAGCAGAAAAAACAGCAACAAAGAGACTGATTGACGTTTCATGGTGGTAGGTTAGTTTAGGGTTAAATACCTCATCACCAGAAAGGTAACCATTTTTTACTTAAAGCGGCTGTATCACCAGCGAACGCTCATGTATGAAAAACAGTGTAAATTCATCGGAATCAACTGGCCGGATTTCGAGTAAAGGTGTCACCACAGGGGGCGTTGTCAATAGGTTGCCCTGGCCATCATACACATAATAAAAGCCTTGTGCCCTATCCCTCACGGTAATGAATGTTTTTCCGGAACCATGATCGTAATACTTCACATCACCGAACAAAGACCCCGCTACCGGTGCTGAAACGATTTTTCGACCATCGGCATCTGTAATCGTTACTTGCCGCTCGTCTTGTTGAACGCTCAGGTAAGTTTTTCCGCTCTTTTCCGTCACCAGCGAAAACGTTGAACGGATGGAGGTTCGCAAAAGGGTCTCTTTACTCTGAATTTTCCCTTCTGGCGTAAGGCGAATGCGGAATCCATCACGAGTGATAAACACAAAATACGTGTCTTCGAGCGTGTTGCCTCGCTCCAGAAAGACATCGCCCATCGGTTCCGCTTGCAGGTCAACCGGGAACTTGCGCAAGATCTCTCCACGCCTCGTCCACAGATTTACAACACCATCCTTGCGGCAGGCAATAATATAGTCCTTGCCTTTGATACGGTAGTGTCTTGGCGCAGACGACAACAGGCCCCCGGCAGTATTTGGATTCCAGCCCTCCAGCAAATTGCCTTCTTTGTCGTACATAAAAATCTTCCCGGCTTTATCACCAACCAGGAACCTGTACTTCTTGCTGTTGTCATAATCCACAACGCTTACCTTATCTATATCCACACCACTCAGGTTGATCGGAAATGGATTTACATAGTTCCCAAGGCGATCGATCACATGCAACGAAAACTGTGTCGCGAAAAAGTACTGGAGTTTGCCGTTGTTGAAAAAATCAACCTGCGTCACATCACTGGTGATACGTTCACCGATAGGAAGTTTCCATAACACTTTGCCATCGGCCGAAACGAGACTCAGATTGTTGAGCGAATCCTGCACCAGAACTTCATTGCTTCTATTCACATGGCTCCGCACTGCCGTTAGACTCGAAACACCACTTTCGAAGACGGTAACTGTTGTTCTCGGATTCTTCACTGGCGCGTCAGTATCTTTATACGATCTGAAGGTGAACAGCGCATTGGTATAGTAGCTATTGTTCAAATGACTAAACTGGATTGACGACATTCCAAGCGATTGTAAAAGACTTCGTTTATCACGTATAAAATTTTGCCACCTGGGCTGAAAGCGTGACGAGTAAACATTCCATAGCCGTGCCGGATTGACATATAAGCTCACATTCGACTCCAGTAGTGTTCCCTCTAAAAACCTGTTTTGTGAAACCGATCGGCCCCACGTTTCCTCGCTATCAATGTCATCGAGAAAACTCTTAAGTTCCTCAACATCGTCACCCATCACAACAACGTTTCCGATAGACGTGTAGTAGCTATGATGAAAGCCCGTCACAAACGGCCAAAGCAATTTTTCAGCAAACTTGTGCACGGGAATTTCGCGGATCTCGTATTGCGAGTACCGCTCGTAGAAAACCGTATCAACACTTAACCGATCTCCAATGGTAGCAAAGGCCTTGAGAAATGGTTTTTCATCGGAGCTTTCGATCAGCAATACTTTCGAAAATCCATTGTGTCTGCGCGATTCCAGGAAACAGATAGCGATCTCATCGGCTATTCTCGCGTACAAACTCTCGATACCCAATGAATACTTACCCGACAACAGTTCAAGCGTATCGCGCAACCTTACACGACTCGCCTTCACAAATTCGGAAAGGTCGTTTGAGAAACTCTTTCCATCGCTGATGCCATAACTCGAAACAGCAACCACCCGATTCGAGATCAAGTTCTTTAGCCCGAATGCCACTGGGTTTTGATGCTTAAATACCGATAAGAAATAACGCGCTCGGTCAATGCTGTCAGTGCTAAATCCATTTAGCGTTAAAGAGCTTTCATCAGCCTTAATGTCAAGTAAAGCAGAACGTCCGAAGGTATAGCCAAGCATCGGTTGATCGACAAAAACCGACAGGAACTCCTGCAGGCTCTCAAGTCGTATATATAAATTGCCCGCATCATCTTTAATACTCGTAAACTGAAGTGATCCAAACGCAGCCTGCTTTCCCATGGCACCATCGTCATGGTTACGATACGATCGAATTACATCTTCAACAAGGAAGGGAGTAAAACTTCCTACCGATACACCTTCAATGTTCGCGAAAGAAAAAACGTGTTGGCCAATACGAATTTCTGAAATCGTCACACCATTAAAAGCGCGTGTTCGCAGCGAGTGGCCTTTGACGTTGGAAAGATCACTGGCAGAAACAAGATTGGCACCTCCGGGCAAATAAAAGATGAGATCGAGTTCATCCTTTTTTGTCACATGCATGGACACAAGCATACCGCGCCTTGCTGCAACAACTCGGTGAACGCGGCTACGCAGAGTATCCACGGGCCGCTTATAGAAGAATACATTTTCAAGCACAGACCAAACCGAAGATCGACCAACTGCCTTGACACAGTCATCGCAGTTATCCTTTTCATATACGGCAATCGCGTCCGCAGGCACCAGGTCCCAGGGCTTAACTGGTGCTGGCTTCAACTTAATATAGGCTAAATAACCTCCGGCAAGCAGAGCAACAATACCAATGGTGATTATCAGCGGAAGCTTTTTCAAATCAGGCTTTTCAAATAAACGCTGAAGATACAGGGCTGTTGTTTAAATGACAAAATTCCCAACCCCCAGAGAAGCATGATTATGCTATGCCAGTTCATGAATTAATTCAAACGGGACAATTTTGGGCGTGCCCCCGATCGCCTTCACGCGCGTGGCCAGCCGCGCATCGGGGTCGGGCTATGCGCTGCAAGTCCGCCTTGCGCGCAAACTGCCACCACACTTCGGGCTTTCCGCTTCTATCCCTCACGCAAGAGTTACTCATGGCAGCACGCGCAGATCGTGGAAATACTTACGACCGTTGTCCACGAGGAGAGCTCGCACAAGGAGTATGGTTGAGGATTCGCGTGTAGCGTGAAGCGTTAACCCAACGGCTTAAAGCTTGAGGGGCTTGTAGCTTGCAGCCCGCATAGACATAAAAAGATAGGCAAACGACTTACTCTCCGCCCACTCTGCCGTCTGTGATTTCTATAACAGGCTCCGGCAGGATCCACCTGTATATAAAAAAAGCCTAACCGATTGCTCGATTAGGCTTTGTAATAAAAGATAGGCAACGACTTACTCTCCCGGGTGTTATCCTAGTACCATCAGCGCTGGCGGGCTTAACTGCTCTGTTCGGAATGGGAAGAGGTGATCCCCACCG